>NZ_BCBW01000031.1:0-96102 GCF_001315805.1 Olleya sp. ITB9 | reverse complement strand
AAAAGCTGCTTAAATGTAGNGCTTTTTTTTTGTTTATATTTTTTTTCTGTTTTAAAGTTTTTCATAAGTTAAGAAAGAAAACTCGTAATCATGTTCACTATCTTTTTTATGGAATGTGTTTTCAGTTTCTTTCCATACGTTTAGGTCAACTTCTGGAAAAAAGGTATCAGCATCAAATGTTGAATGTACGCGAGTTAATTCTATTTTAGTAGCATAAGGCATTGCAAGTTTGTAAATTTCTCCACCACCAATAATAAAAGGTTGGGTGTCGTTTTTAGCATGTGCTATAGCTGCATCTAAACTATTTACCACTATAACACCTTCAGGAGCATTGTAATTTGTCTGTCTAGATATTACAATGTGTGTACGGTTTGGTAGCGGTTTTGGAAAGCTCTCAAATGTTTTACGACCCATAATTATATGGTGTCCTGAGGTTAAGGTCTTAAAACGTTTCAAATCGTCACGTAAATGCCATATAAGGTCATTGTTTTTACCAATTTCATTATTTTGTCCAGCAGCAACAATCATTGTTAAAGTGTTAGTTTTTGATAAAATTTGTTTTTCAAAAACTTCACTTTTTGCAATATGAAGATCTTCTTTTTCAATTTGATGTTTTAATTTTTCAATTCTAACCTTCTGTTTGTTAACTAATTTTTCTAATTGCTTTTTCTCCCAATCTTTACCCATAAATTTAGAGGTTACAAACACACTAAATAAGTGGTATAAAAAGAAAAATAACCAAGCCATAATAGCAAACACAAACCAGTCAATACCAAAAAACTTTGTTTCTTTTCCTATACCTAAAACTGTATTGGCTAATATTATAAATACAGCACCAATTAAAAATATGACAAAGTGTGCATATAAACGTTTTTTTTGCTTGATTCTACGTTGTGCATTTTTTATAAGTTCTAATTGCTCCTGATCGATTTTAGGAGTCTCTTTTTTCTTTTTTCCGAACATATATTAAGTTTATGATGTAAAGTTAGTGTTTTTATAATATTTAAGAATTTTATTTTTAAACGAAAGTCGTTTTAATTGATATTCAGTTGGTTAAGTTGTTGATGTGGTTTTATTAATAACAATTTATTTCACTTAAATTAACAAAAAAAATATTTTCCCTTAGTATTTTTAATAATCTGATAAAAGTTTAAAATTAATTATTTTTTATTTTGAAGACTTAAAAAATCTTGTCTAATTTAGATATTATAAAACCTTTATACTATGGCTATTAAAAAACAATTTTTAAAAAGTAAACCTATTTGTAAAGTTACCTTTACAGTTCCAGCAGCTGAAGCAGAAGAAGTTGTTGTAGCAGGAAATTGGAACAATTGGAACACTAAAGCTGAACCATTAAAAAAATTAAAAAACGGAACTTTTAAAGGGACTGTAAATCTGGAATCAGGACAAGCATACGAATTTAAATATGTAGTCGATGGACAATGGCAAAATGAAGTAGAGGCAGATGCTTACACTTGGAATGATTATGCTGACACAGATAATAGTGTAATTAATTTATAATAAAAACGCTTATAATTTTAAGCGTTTTTTATTATGTAATTATTTTTATACTGCTACAGCTCCTTTAATGTGAGGATGTGGATTATAGTTTTCTAATTTGAAATCTTCAAATTTGAAATCAAAAATATCCTTCACCTCAGGATTAATTGTCATTGTAGGTAATGGTCTAATCTCTCTAGATAATTGTAATTCTAACTGTTTAATATGATTGCTGTAAATGTGAGCATCACCAAAAGTGTGAACAAAGTCACCAGCTTTATAACCGCAAACCTGAGCTATCATCATTGTTAATAAAGCATATGAAGCAATATTAAATGGTACACCTAAAAAAGTATCTGCACTACGTTGATATAATTGACAAGACAATTTACCATTTGCTACATAAAATTGGAAAAAAGCATGACATGGTGGTAAAGCAGCTTTACCGTTAGCAACGTTTTCAGAAAAACTTTTTGAGGTATCAGGTAAAACAGAAGGATTCCATGCCGAAACTATCATACGTCGACTATCTGGATTGTTTTTTAAGCTATGTATAACGTCTTTTATTTGGTCTATCTCATCATTGTTCCAATTCCTCCATTGGTGTCCATAAACTGGACCTAAATCCCCATTCTCATCTGCCCAAGAATTCCATATTTTCACACCATTATCTGTAAGATAATTGATGTTTGTATCACCATTTAAAAACCAAAGTAATTCATAAATTATAGATTTTAAATGTAGTTTTTTAGTAGTTACCATTGGAAAACCTTCACTTAAATCAAAACGCATTTGATATCCAAATACACTTTTGGTTCCTGTTCCTGTTCTGTCCTCTTTAGTGTTTCCGTGTTCTAATATGTGTTTAACTAGGTCGTGGTATTGTTTCATTTTACAAAATTTCTAATATTTAAAAGTATAAAAAAGGGTTAACATTAAAATGTTAACCCTAAATAATATATCATAAAGTTATTAACTTAACTATCCAATAATCATACCTGCTATTGTTGCAGATATTAATGAGGCTATTGTACCTCCAAGTAAAGCTTTCATACCAAATTTAGATAACGTTTTGCGTTGTCCTGGAGCTAGAGATCCTATTCCTCCAATTTGGATTCCTATAGAAGCAAAATTTGCAAATCCGCACAACATATATGTAGCCATTATTATAGACTTTTCATACGATAAATGCGTAGCATTTGCTACATTTTTTAGATCTGCTAATTGTATATAACCGATAAACTCACTAGCAGCTAACTTAATACCTAATAACTGACCCATCAATGCCATATCTTGTTTAGCGACACCTATTAGCCACATTAATGGTGCAAATATGTATCCAAGTATTAATTCTAAAGATAAAGCTGTGTAACTGGTATTGGTTTTAATCCAATCATTAATGTAAGTTATGTCTCCAACCCAACCTAAAATACCATTTACCATGGCTATAAAGGCAACAAATACTAAAAGCATGGCACCTACATTAACAGCAAGTTTTAAACCTTCGGTTGTACCATTAGCTATAGCATCTAAAATGTTTGATCCAATTTTATCTTGAGATACTTCAACATCAGTATTAACATCTTCGGTTTGTGGAAATAATATTTTAGAGATTACAATTGCACCTGGAGCAGCCATTACAGATGCTGCCAATAAATGTTTAGCATAAAATAAACGCAATGTTTCATCATCACCTCCTAAAAAACCAATATATGCTGCAAGTACTGCACCTGCAACAGTTGCCATACCACCAATCATGACCAATAGCATTTCTGATTTAGTCATTTTTTCTAGGTAAGCTTTAATTAATAAAGGCGCTTCAGTTTGTCCCAAAAATATATTTCCTGCTACGCTTAAGCTTTCTGCTCCAGATATCTTCAGAGCTTTAGATAGCAACCATGCCATAGCTTGTACAACTTTTTGTATTATTCCTAAATAAAATAATAATGATGTTAATGCTGAAAAGAATATAATTGTAGGTAATACTTGAAAGGCAAAAATGAAACCAAAGGTGTCCATGTCAACAACTAAACCTTCAAATAAAAATTTACTTCCAGCTCTAGTAAAATCTAAGACACTTATAAATAATCCTCCAACAAATTCAAAAGCGGTTTTTATAAATTCTACTTTTAAAACTCCTATTGCAATAAGTAATTGGAAAGCTAAACCTATTCCAACAATTTTCCAATCTATTGCTTTTCTATTACTACTAAATAAAAATGCTATAAAAATTAGTGATAACATTCCTAGTGATCCTCTCCAAAAACTTGTAAAGGTAAAGCCACTACTTGGAATAATTTTTTCAGTTTCTGACACTAAGGTTTGGTCAGCAAGTTTTTCCTTAACATTAAAAGCGTAAATGTTTTCTTTTGATTTAAGTACTAAAGTCGAATCTGTAAGTTTTTGAACCTTAAATCTTTTTACTAAATCTGCAGGTGTATCGTAATAAAATACTAAAACATTATTTTGATGTATATAATCTCCCGATGACTTGTTGTAGCTAAAGGTTCCTTTTTTTATTGATAAAACATCTTTATTGGATAGGTTGATGTTTATTAATTCTAGTTTAGATTGACTAGCTTCTAATTGCCAATCTTTTTCGATATTTTGAGCAAAACTTGAAGCAGCACTTAATAGTATAGCTACAATCGCTAGTGTAAATTGTTTCATTGTAAAGGGATTAGCGTTTAGAGATTTCGTCTCTTATTTTAGCTGCTTTTTCATAATCTTCATTATTGACAGCTTCTTCTAAGAGGTTATGTAATTCCTCTGTAGATTTAGATATATAATCGTCTTGTGTTTGTTCTATTTCAAATTCTTCATTTAAAATATCATCTACTAAAATGTTATCAGGATCTTCGTCTTTAGTAGGATCTACTTTTAGATAAATTCCGGCTTTATCTAGTATGTTTTTATAAGTAAATATAGGTGCTTGAAAACGTAATGCTAATGCAATTGCATCGCTAGTTCGGGCATCAATAATTTCTTCTATTTTATCACGTTCGC
This sequence comes from Olleya sp. ITB9, assembly GCF_001315805.1. NCBI lineage: Bacteria > Pseudomonadati > Bacteroidota > Flavobacteriia > Flavobacteriales > Flavobacteriaceae > Olleya > Olleya sp. ITB9. The sequence goes on along the minus strand of NZ_BCBW01000031.1, from coordinate 91,596 downwards.
AAATTAGTGATGAGTAAAAGACACCATCCACTAACTTATGAATAATAACTTGCTTAACAACAATATCAAACCTGTCAGCAAAGTTTTTAAATAAATCGTGAGTTAATGGTCTTGGAGGTTTAATTTCTTTTTCTAATGCTATAGCAATGGATTGTGCTTCAAAAGCACCAATAACGATAGGTAGTTTACGATCACCATCGACTTCATTTAAAATAAGTGCGTAAGCACCATTTTGTGTTTGGCTGTAAGAAATACCTTTAATATTTAATCGGACTAAACTCATAGTATATAAAAAACAAAGAACCGTTTAAATTAGGACTTTACCAAACTACAATAAGTAGTTTTTGTACATAATTTAAACAGTCCTTTGTTAATAAGAACTTAAATTTACTAAAAATTATGCGTTTGCTGCTTTAAACGCTTTTAATTTTTCGATAAGTTGTGGTACAACCTCAAAAGCATCACCTACAACTCCGTAATCTGCTGCTTTAAAGAAAGGTGCTTCTGGATCTGTGTTAACAACTACTTTAACTTTAGATGCATTAATACCTGCTAAGTGTTGTATTGCTCCAGAAATACCAATGGCTATATATAAGTTAGACGCTACAGGTTTTCCTGTTTGTCCTACGTGCTCACTGTGTGGTCTCCATCCTAAATCAGAAACTGGTTTTGAACATGCTGTTGCAGCACCTAAAACGTCTGCTAATTCTTCAACCATTCCCCAGTTTTCTGGTCCTTTTAATCCACGACCTGCAGACACAACTATTTCAGCATCAGCAATAGTTACTTTGTCTGTTGCTTTGTCTACAGACTCTACAGTAACTCCTGATGTTGGTAAGCTAGGCGAGAAATCTTCTGCTGCAGCATCACCAGTAGTTTCTACCAATCCAAATGAGTTGTTAGATACTCCAACAATTTTTACATCTGTATCAATAGTTGTAAGGTTAAATGCTTTGTTAGTAAATGCAGTACGTTTTACTGTAAATGGAGCAGTAGAGCTTGGTGCTTCTACTACGTTTGAAGCATAACCAGCTTCTAATCCAACTGATAAAATTGGAGCTAAATATTTACTGTCCGCACTTTGGCTAACAATAACTACTTTTGCGTCTTCATTTTTTGCTGCTTGAGCAATTGCAGAGGCATATGATTTTGCATTAAAGTTATTTAATGAAGCGTCAGATATTTTTAATACCTTATTAACTCCATATTGTCCTAATTCTGAAACATCATTAGCGTTAACTGCAACAGCAGTAACAGTTGTTCCCATTTGGTCTGCAACTGCTTTGGCGTATGATGCAACTTCAAGAGCGGTTTTTTTAAACGCTCCGTTTTCTGATTCTGTATATACTAAAACTGACATATTTTTTTGTTTTGTCATCCTGAACTTGTTTCAGGATTTCATTAATATTTTGTTAACTTTTAAAGATTCCAAATCAAATTTGGGATGAATTAATTTTAAATTAAATCACTTTAGCTTCGTTATGTAATAAGCTAACTAACTCGTCTAAATTGTCTGGAGCAACTAATGTTACTGCACCTTTAGGAGCTGGTTTTTCAAATTTAACAGTAGTCGTTTCTACTGTAGCACCTGTTGGCTCAACAACTGTTAAAGGTTTTTTTCTAGCCATCATGATACCTCTCATGTTAGGTATACGTAAATCACTTTCTTCAACTAATCCCTTTTGACCTGCAATAACTAAAGGTAAAGTTGTGCTAACAGTTTCTTTTCCTCCATCAATTTCTCTTGTAGCTTTAGCATTTGTTCCGTCTAACTCTAAACTAATACAGTTAGTTACAAAATTAGCTTCAATCATTTCTGCAACCATACCAGGTACCATTCCACCATTGTAGTCTATAGATTCACGACCAGCAATGACTAAATCATAACTACCTTCTTTTACAACGTTTGCAATTTCTTTAGCAACTTGGTATCCATCTTTAGCTTCAGCATTTACTCTAATTGCAGTATCTGCTCCAATAGCTAATGCTTTACGTAATGTAGGTTCTGTTTCAGCACCTCCAACGTTAACTACATCTACAGATGCACCTTGTTTCTCTTTAAACCACATAGCACGAGTTAAACCAAATTCGTCATTTGGATTAATTACATATTGTACTCCTGTTGTGTCAAATTTTGAATCTCCATCTGTAAAATTAATTTTTGATGTCGTATCTGGCACATGACTAATACACACTAAAATTTTCATATTTATTCTGTTTTTATGAGTTCTTTTATGTTAGATTTAATCAACTATAACGATATAGTTAGTCTAACTTTTCTTTAAATTTCAATAAAATTTAAGATTATAAAAAGCTCTTAAATCTTACGGTTACGAAGATAATTATTTATTTCTTAAAAATACTATGCATGCATAGTAAATTTTAAATAATTCTTTAGTTAAAAGTTTTTCATTTATTGTTATTTTTGCTTTTCAAATTATTATTTAGATGAAGACAATTCAATTTAGAGAAGCTATTTGCGAAGCAATGAGCGAGGAAATGCGCAGAGATGAAAGCATTTTTTTAATGGGTGAAGAAGTAGCAGAATATAATGGTGCCTACAAAGCGTCAAAAGGTATGTTAGACGAGTTTGGTGCAAAACGTGTTATAGATACACCAATTGCAGAACTTGGTTTTGCAGGTATTGCTATTGGATCAACCATGACAGGTAACAGACCAATTGTAGAGTATATGACGTTTAACTTTTCATTGGTTGGTATAGATCAAATAATAAACAATGCAGCTAAAATTAGACAAATGTCTGGAGGACAATTTAATTGCCCAATAGTATTTAGAGGTCCTACAGCAAGTGCAGGTCAGTTAGCAGCAACACACTCTCAAGCTTTTGAAAATTGGTTTGCAAACACACCAGGTTTAAAAGTAGTTGTCCCATCTAATCCATATGATGCTAAAGGATTATTAAAATCTGCAATACGTGATAACGATCCAGTGATTTTTATGGAAAGTGAGCAGATGTATGGTGATAAAGGTGAAGTGCCAGAAGGTGAGTACACTATCCCATTAGGAGTTGCAGAAATTAAAAGAGAAGGAACAGATGTAACAATTGTATCGTTTGGTAAAATTATAAAGGAAGCTTATATCGCTGCAGATAAATTAGCAGAAGAAGGTATTTCTTGTGAGATTATAGACCTTCGTACGGTTCGTCCAATGGATAGAAAAGCTATTTTAGAGTCTGTTAAGAAAACGAATAGATTAATTGTGTTAGAAGAAGCTTGGCCTTTTGGTAATGTAGCAACTGAAATCACATATTTAGTACAAAGTGAAGCATTTGATTATTTGGATGCTCCTGTAGTAAAAATTAATACAGCAGATACACCTGCACCATACTCTCCAGTATTGTTAGCAGAATGGTTACCAGACCATAAAGATGTTATTGCAGCTGTAAAAAAAGTAATGTACAAATAAAAAATGTACATTTAGATATATCAAAAGCTTCATTAGCACGTTTTGTTGATGAAGCTTTTTTGTTTTTTAATCCCCAAATATGACTAGTAGACTTTTTTATTTTTGTTTTCTTATTGGTACCATTTGTACATTTGCACAAACTAAAGTTAGTGGACATGTCTACGATGAGAATAATCAACCAGTTTCCTTTGCAAATGTAGTGTTTAAAGGGAGTTCTGTTGGAGTAATAACCAACGAAGATGGACGTTTTTACATGGAAGATGATAATACTTGGGACACGTTACTAGTGTCTTTTATTAGTTTTGAAACCCAAGAAATTTCATTGGATAAAAAAGTAAACTATGATTTAAAAGTGGTTTTAAAAGAAGAAGTTGCAGCTCTTGATGAAGTTGTAATTGTTTCTGGTAAACAACCTAAAAAAAATAATCCTGCTATTGATATTTTAAGAAAAATTTGGGCTAATAAGCGTAGTAACGGATTAAAAAAATACAAACAATACCAATACGATAAATATGAGAAAGTAGAGTTTGACCTTAATACTATAGACAGTTCTTTAATAGAAAGTAAATTGTTTAAAGGTATGGAGTTTGTTTTTGAGCAAGTAGATACTTCAAGCGTTACAGGTAAAACCTATTTGCCCATGTTTATTAATGAGTCTTCAAGTCAAGTTTATGGAGATAACTTAATTAATCAAAAACGTGACGTTTTAAAAGGAAACAAAAATTCTGGTTTTAGTAATAACCAAATTATTATAGATTTTGTAGACGATTTGTATTCAGATTATGATGTCTACGATAACTATTTAAAGTTTTTTGACAAAAGCTTTACAAGTCCAATTTCTAGAACAGGGATCCAAACCTATAATTACGTTTTAGCAGACAGTAGTTACATAGACAATAAATGGTGTTACAACATTATTTATTATCCAAGACGTAAAAACGAACTAACTTTTAAAGGCGATTTTTGGGTTGCAGATACCACTTATGCAATTAAAGAAATTAACATGCAAGCCTCTAAAAGTGCTAATATAAACTGGGTAAAAGAAATTTATATAGAGCAAGAGTTTGAAGTGTTAAACGATTCAGTCTTTCTTATAAAACGTGATTATTTTATGAGTGATTTTGCTTTTAATAAAAAAGAAAAATCCAAAGGTATTTATGGAAAGCGTACAACCTTATATGATAATTATAAGTTTGATATCGAGAAAGACCCAAAATTTTACAAAGAAAAAGTATATAGTTTTGATCAAGATTTATACAATCAAGATGATAGCTTTTGGGAGAAAAACAGAATGGAATCCTTAAATAAAGACGAAAAAGGAGTTTATGTCATGTTAGACTCGCTTAAAAATACCAAAAAGTTTAAACGTCTGTATAACTTAGGAAGTATTTTAGCATCTGGTTATATAGAGTTTCCTGATTTAAATTTAGATTATGGACCTATTTTTTCAACCTTTGGTTACAATGATGTTGAAGGTTTAAGACTTAGAGCTGGAGGACGTACCTATTTTGGACAAAACGATTTATGGCGAATTGAAGGATTTACAGCCTACGGATTTAGAGATAATAAATTTAAATATGGATTATCTGGTAAATGGTTATTAGATAAAAAAAGTCGTTTAATTATTTCTGGAGGTAATCGAAGAGATGTTGAGCAGATAGGAGCCAGTTTAACCACTAGTACAGATGTTTTAGGTCGAAGTTTAGCCAGTAGCTCTGTAGTTGGAACTGGGATTAATGATAAGTTAACAAATATAAATTTAAGTACATTATCAATCGAAGCTGAGCCCTTTAGAAACTTTATAACTCGTCTAAGTACAAGTTACAGGACGTTAGAGTCTGCATCGCAAACGTTTAGTTTGGATTATTACACAGACGATACCCAAACAACAACAGAGTCAGAAATTAAACAATACGAAACCTCAATGTCAATGTCCTTTTTTCCTAAAAGAGAAATGACAGGTTTTGGTGTAGAACGACGTACTAAAAATGATGATTTTGCAAGACTATTTGCACAAATAACCTTAGGAGATAAAAGTATTTTAAATAGTGATTTTGATTATACACGCTTACAGTTTTCTTACACACAACCTTGGTCTTTAGGTGGATTTGGACGCCTGTTTACTACCATTGAAGCAGGTAAGATTTTTGGAGAAGTGCCATTAGGATTGCTAAGTGTAGTACCTGGTAATCAAAGTTATTTTTCAATATATAACACATTTTCTAATTTAGATTTTTACGAGTTTGTAACCGATGAGTATGCAACATTACACATAGAGCATAATTTTAATGGTCGTTTATTTTCCCGTATTCCATTTCTTAAAAAATATAATTTAAGAGCCATTGTTGGAGCAAGAGGTGTGATAGGAGATGTAAGTCAAGAAAATAGAGCTATTAATGCCTCTGGATTATTGTATAGAGCACCAAGTAAAGAAGCTTATTACGAGTATAGTGTTGGTGTAGGTAACATCTTTAAAGTGTTTAGAATAGATTTTAATTTTAGAGGAAACTATCTAAATCCAATAACTAATCCTGACGCCAGAAAATTTGGTGTTACAGGTAGTTTTGGATTTTATTTTTAACAATACCTAAAGTAGGCTATGTAAATCCGCAAAATTATCTTGTCAAAACCTTAAAAATCTCGTACTTTCGCAATCTCAAAAAGTTCAATTTGAAATATAATTTAGCTTAAATAAAACCAATATATAAAGTTTATGAGTCAAGAAGCAAATCTAACATTTGACGTATTAATAGAGATACCAAAAGGAAGCAGAAATAAATATGAATACGATTTTGAATTAAATAAAATCCGTTTTGATCGTATGTTATTTTCTTCAATGATGTATCCAGGAGATTACGGTTTTATACCAGAAACATTAGCATTAGATGGTGATCCATTAGATGTTTTAGTTTTAGGTCATGAACCAACATATCCAATGGTAGTAATGGAAGTTAGACCAATTGGTGTTTTCCATATGACAGACGAAAAAGGACCAGACGAAAAAATTATCTGTGTACCAGTTTCAGATCCAATCTGGAGTAATAATAATGATATTAGTGATTTAAATCCACATAGATTAAAAGAAATTGAACACTTCTTTAAAGTTTATAAAGATTTAGAAAAGAAAAAAGTAGATACAGGTGGATGGGGAAATGCTGAAGAAGCTGTAAAAATCTTTCACGAATGTGTTGATCGTTATGATAAAAGCGAACATAAAGATAAACGTACTTTTGCTATCTAATTAGTAAAAAATATAACATAATTTTAAAGCCTTTCACTTTATAAAGTGAAAGGCTTTTTTTATTGTTTCAATTAATAGTGTTGGTTGTGATATTTGTTGTTTGGTTTGATGATTAGTTAGTATTGTGCTTTTCTTGATGTGTTTTATTGATGATATCTTTATTTAATGGTTAAAAATATTAGATATTAATATTTTTGTTTTAATTGATTTTGTTACATTTACGAGAACTAAAAAACTATTAATACTAATTAATCAAAAAAACTTATATGGAATCAATGATGATATGGATGCCTATTGTTATGGCAATTTTAGGCTTAATTTATATGGTTGTCAAACAATCTTGGGTTATGAAGCAAGACGCTGGAGATGGAAAAATGAAAGAGATTTCAGATCATATCTACCAAGGTGCTTTAGCTTTTCTAAATGCCGAGTACAGATTGCTAGCTGTTTTTGTAGTTATAGTCAGTGTGCTATTAGCAGTGGTCGCTTATTTTGTGCCAACAACTAGTTATTTAATTGTAATAGCATTTATTTTTGGAGCTGTATTTTCTGCTTTCGCAGGAAATATTGGAATGAAAATAGCAACTAAAACAAATGTTAGAACAACTCAAGCTGCTAAAACTAGTTTACCAAAAGCCTTAAATATCTCTTTTGGTGGAGGTACAGTTATGGGACTTGGTGTTGCTGGACTTGCAGTGTTAGGTTTAACAGCTTTTTTTATTGTGTTTTATAAGTTTGTGTTTATGCCTGAGGGTTGGACCAATACTGATGATATGACTTTAGTCCTAGAAACTTTAGCTGGTTTCTCATTAGGAGCAGAATCTATTGCATTATTTGCACGTGTTGGTGGTGGTATTTATACTAAAGCTGCAGATGTTGGTGCAGATTTAGTTGGTAAAGTAGAAGCAGGAATTCCAGAGGATGATCCTAGAAATCCAGCAACTATTGCAGATAATGTTGGAGATAATGTTGGTGATGTTGCTGGTATGGGAGCCGATTTATTTGGTTCGTATGTTGCAACAGTATTAGCAGCAATGGTTTTAGGTAATTATGTTATAAAAGATATGGGAGGAAATATAGATGATGCATTTGGTGGTATTGGTCCTATTTTATTGCCTATGGCAATAGCTGGAGCAGGTATTATTATTTCAATAATTGGTACTGTTTTAGTAAAAATTAAAAGTAATGATGCTAAAGAAGCTCAAGTTATGGGAGCTTTAAACTTAGGTAACTGGGTGTCAATTGCCTTAGTTGCAGCAGCTTGTTTTGGATTAGTAACTTGGATGCTTCCAGATACTATGCAAATGAAATTTTTTGGTGAAGGTACTCTAGAAATTTCTTCGATGCGTGTCTTTTATGCAACCTTAGTTGGATTATTTGTTGGTGCAGTGATTTCTTCTGTAACCGAGTATTATACTGGCTTAGGTAAAAAACCAATCTTAAAAATTGTACAACAATCTAGTACAGGAGCAGGAACAAATATTATTGCAGGATTAGCAACAGGTATGATTTCTACTTTTCCTTCGGTATTGTTATTTGCAGGAGCAATTTGGTCCTCTTATGCTTTAGCAGGATTTTATGGTGTCGCTTTAGCAGCATCTGCTATGATGGCAACAACAGCTATGCAATTAGCAATTGATGCTTTTGGACCAATTTCTGATAATGCAGGTGGAATTGCAGAAATGAGCGAGCAAGATCCTATCGTTAGAGAGCGTACAGATATATTAGATTCGGTTGGAAATACAACTGCAGCTACAGGTAAAGGATTTGCTATTGCCTCTGCAGCATTAACCTCATTAGCACTATTTGCAGCTTATGTAACCTTTACAGGTATTGATGGAATTAATATTTTTAAAGCACCTGTTTTAGCAATGTTATTTGTTGGAGGTATGGTACCAGTTGTATTTTCAGCTTTAGCCATGAATGCAGTTGGTAAAGCAGCTATGGAGATGGTACAAGAAGTCCGTCGTCAGTTTAAAGATATTCCTGGTATTATGGAAGGTACAGGTAAGCCAGAATACGATAAATGTGTAGCAATATCTACACAAGCGTCTTTAAAAGAAATGATGTTGCCTGGTTTATTAACTATTGGATTTCCTTTGGTTATTGCTTTTGTGCCAATGTTATTTGGAATGAATCCTATGGCTATAGCCGAAATGCTAGGAGGTTATATGGCAGGTGTAACTGTGTCTGGTGTTTTATGGGCAATTTTTCAAAATAATGCTGGTGGAGCATGGGACAATGCTAAAAAGTCTTTTGAAGCTGGTGTAGAAATTAATGGCGAAATGACCTTTAAAGGAAGTGATGCGCATAAAGCAGCAGTAACAGGAGATACTGTTGGTGACCCGTTTAAAGATACTTCAGGTCCATCTATGAATATATTGATTAAATTAACCTGTTTAATAGGTTTAGTTATTGCTCCAATTTTAGGAGGTCATACAGAAACTGGTGTCGCTAATACCAAAGAAATTACTATTGAAAAGGAAATGAAGATTGAAAATAATACAGCTGTAGCTACAATTATTTATACTGTAATTGAAAACGGAAAAGTGGTAACTAAAGAGGAAACTTTTGAAGGCTCTAAGTTAGATGTAGAAGCAAAAATTAAGGACTTTGAAAAAGATAATAATCAAGCCAATGAAGCTAATAAAAAAATAATTCAGAACGTAAATATTACAAAAGGTTAATCTGTCCTTTAAAATTAAAAATTTTAAACCTGCTAATTTGATTAGCAGGTTTTTTTTGTATTATATTTGAGGTAATGAGTTGGTTTAGGAAAGATCCGTTACAAATTATTTCGTTTTTAAGTTATGGTACGTCAAACCATTTCTATCATCGTGGACGTGCGTTAGAGGATGAGACTATTGATTTAGATCAAAAAAGTTTGTATAATCTTATTTTAAATACGTGGAAAAGATTTGAAACAGACGAAATCAAAAATACTAAGTTAAAGGTGACTTTACCTAATAATAAGGTGTTTTATGTCCAAACTGATAAAGATGGTTATTATAAAATTGAAGAAAATATTGATGGATTGGAGCTATTAATTAATAGTGAAGGTTGGTTAAATTTTGAAGTATCTTACAGTGAGCCATCTATAAAGAGGACCATTCAAAATAAAAATAAATTCCCAGCCGAGTTATTAATACCAAAATTAGATTCTGATTTTGCTGTGATTAGTGATATTGATGATACAATATTACACACAGGTGTTGTATCTATTTTAAAATGGCGTGTATTGTATAATACGTTTTTAAAACATGCCCAAAATAGAATTCCGTTAGAAGGTGCTGCAGATTTTTATCACTTATTACATAAAGGTCCAAGTGGTAATAAGGCTAATCCTATTTTTTATGTTAGCCACAGTCCTTGGAATTTGTATCGCTATTTAGAGTTTTTTTTAAGAACTAATAATTTTCCTAAAGGTCCTATTTTACTTAGAAGTTTTAAAACCATTTTTAAAAAAAAGTCTTCGACTTGTAAGCCAGATAAGCAGTTGGAGATTGAAAATATTTTGAAAACTTATCCTGATTTACCTGTTATTTTGGTTGGTGATAGTGGAGAGCACGATCCTGATATTTACTTAAAATTAGTAAATACGTATCCTAATAGGATTAAGGCTGTGTATTTAAGAAGTGTGGATGATAAGCGTAAGACTAAACGTGTTAAGGACCTATTGTCTAATTATAAAGACACACCTGTGTTATTAGTTAACTCTAGCAAAGAGGCTATTATACATGCTAAAAGTCATGGACTTATCAAGTAAGCCTGCGTTAGTGATAGTAGTGGCATCCTTTTTTATATTGTTTTACTGTTTTGTGAAGTATGAGCAAAATAGTTATAAAACAAATAAAAAAGATATAACGGATAGCACGACGTTTATCCTGAACTAAATTCAGGATAAAGGTAACGCCCAAATTATTTTTTTAGAACAAACCGTTTATTTCGGCGTCTATTTTATTAATTATAAATCCTAAGTCTTCAGGATTTGCCACAAAGTCCATATTGTCTACATCTATTACTAATAGGTTGCCTTTATTGTAACCATGTATCCAAGCTTCGTAACGCTCATTAAGCCTGCTTAAATAGTCGATGCTTATTGAGTTTTCATAGTCACGTCCACGTTTATGTATTTGAGAGACTAGATTTGGAATGGAGCTTCGTAAGTAAATCAGTAAATCTGGTCCTGCAACAAAACCTTCCATTAGCTCAAAAAGGGATTTGTAGTTTTCAAAATCACGGTTGGTCATCAAGCCCATTGCATGTAAGTTAGGTGCAAAAATGTGTGCATCTTCATAAATGGTTCGGTCTTGAATAATATCTTTTCCGCTTTCGCGAATTTGTGATACTTGTCTAAAACGACTATTTAAAAAGTAAACTTGTAGATTAAAGCTCCAACGCTCCATTTGATTGTAAAAATCGTCAAGATATGGGTTGTCTACAACGTCTTCTAACTGAGCTTCCCAATTAAAATGTTTGGCTAATAAATTTGTAAGCGTTGTTTTTCCTGCTCCTATGTTTCCTGCTATGGCAACGTGCATGATTAGTCTATTTTAAATTGGTATTGATAAAGTGTTTTGCGACTGTAAATATACAGGATTTGATTGGTTACAGAAAACTGACTTATTAACATATTTGGTAATACTATGGAAGACAGTGACTTGGTTTTGTGATTATAATAAATTAATCCGTTTTCTTTTTTTATTACTAGATCTTCATTGTTTGCTTTTACGCTTAAATAGTTGTCATTTTTTATTTTATAAACCAAACTTCCAAAATAATTATAGCAGTACAGGTAGTTTTGTGTAAGTAACCAACAGTAATTATAGCTGCTGGTTAGGTCTAAAACTTTTGAGGTTATTGGTATGGTTTTATAACGCGTAGTTTGTGTTTTGTAATCATATAGCTCCAAATACTGAAAATCTTGATTAAATAACCAAAGCGTATTGTCAAAACCTGTTGTTATGTGTGAAATATTTTTATAATTATCTAATGCGTTAAAGTCTATTTTAAATATTTCGGTTAACCTATTATCTAAAATAACTACTGTATTAAGATCTGCATAAAAAGCATTAATTTTTAATGGATTAAAAGTGTGTACACTGGTAATGTTTCCTAACTGAATACTACTGTAATTATAAGTGTTGTTTTTGCTTTTTTTAATTAAAATATTGTCTTTAATGATGTAAAGATTGTCAAAATTATTTTTAGCTATAAAAAGGTCTGCATTTATACTGTCTTTTTGTATTAGTTGCGTGGTTATTGGTTGTTGCGCCAATAATGAAACTGATATAAAATAAATAGTGATTAGGATATATTTCATGAATTACCAATGTACAAAAAGTAATCCAAAACGTAACAAGTTAATATTTAAGTCTACAAATTTAATTATTAGCATTTTTTTAACATTTAATAATTAAACTATTAAGATTCTATAAGGTCTTAACATAGTATTAATACAATAAACATATAATAATGAGATTAAAATCTACCTTTAAAAGCCTAACTATTGCATTGGTTATGGTTATTACCGCTAATAGCTTTGCTCAAGATAGTTTTCAGGGTCAAGCTATATACATGTCAAAAACTACTGTAGATATGGATAGTTTTGGTGGTCGTGATATGAGTCCTGAACGTAAAAAGGCAATCACAGAGCGTATGAAAAGTATGCTTGAGAAAACATTTATTTTAGATTTTAATAAAACCGAATCAACGTATAAAGAAGATGAGGCTTTAGAGTCACCAAGTGGAGGAAGAGGTTTTAGATTTGGAGGAATGACCTCTGCTGGAACTGTTTACAAAAACGTTAAAGACAATCAATTATTACAAGATCAGGAGTTTTTTGGGAAACAATTTTTAATCAAAGATAGTCTTACAACTTTTGAATGGAAAATAAGTGGTGAGTCTAAGCAAATTGGACAATACACATGTTTTAAAGCTACAGCAACAAAAAAAGTTGATGCTGCTGATTGGACGAATATGAGACGTAGAGGAGGAAGAGATGGAAGACAAGATAATGATAAAAAAAATACAGCTGAAGCTAAACAAGATAGTACAAAGGTAAAAGGAGATAAAGATCCTTTTGAAAATATTGAAATACCTGAAGAAGTAGAGGTTACTGCTTGGTATACTATGAGTATTCCAGTAAATAGTGGGCCAGACGAATATTGGGGATTACCAGGTTTAATTTTAGAGGTCAACTCTGGACGTACAACAATTTTGTGTACCAAAATTGTGTTAAATCCAGCAGATAAAGATGAAATTAAAAAACCAACTAAGGGTAAAGAAATCTCTCAAGAAGATTATCAAGCTACTGTTAAAAAGAAAATGGAAGAAATGCGCGAAATGTTTAGATCAAGAGGAGGTCGTGGTGGACGTGGTCGTAATTAATTTTTAAATAAACCAATCAAAAAAACTTATGAAACACATATTTACACTACTACTTTTATTAGTGGTTACAACTTCTTTTGCTCAAGTTAAATTTGAGGGAGTTGTCAAAGATAGTTTAGGTGTTGGGTTAGAGCTGGCCAATGTGGTTGCTATAAATCAAGAAACTAAGGCTTTAGAAGCTTATGCTATTACTAATGATAAAGGTCGATATAAATTAAATTTAGATGTCAATTCTGCTTATAGTATTCAGGTTAGTTATATAGGAATGCAACAAATTTCTGAAACTATTAATACTAAAGAAGTTGGTATAACTAAAAATTATACGATGTCTATAGATAATAGTTTAGATGAAGTTGAAATCACCTATGAAATGCCAGTAACCATAAGTGGAGACACTATTACTTACAACGCAGATTCTTTTAAAAACGGAACAGAAAGAAAACTTGGTGATGTACTAGAAAAAATGCCAGGAGTAGAAATTAATGATGATGGTGAAGTAGAGGTCGAAGGTAAAGCGGTTGGTAAAGTCATGATTGATGGTAAAGAGTTTTTTGATGGAGATACAAAGTTAGCGACCAAAAATATTCCTGCTAATGCAATAGATAAAGTGCAAGTTTTGAAAAATTATAGTGAAGTTGGACAGCTTAGTGGTGTGACTAACAATCAAGATAATATAGCAATAAATATTAAATTAAAAGAAGGAAAGAAAAACTTCTGGTTCGGAACTGTTACAGGTGGTTTAGGAGATTCAAAATCAGGTGAATTATATTTATTTCAACCTAAATTATTTTATTATAGTCCAGAAAAAAGTATCAATTTTATTGGTGACTTAAATAATATTGGTGAGTTAGCTTTATCACGTCGTGATATGTTTAATTTTTCAGGTGGCTTCCAACAACCTAGTCAGCAAAGTGGTACCAATATTAGTTTAGGAAGTAACGATTTAGGGTTTAGACAATTACAAAACAATCAAGCTAAAAGTATTGATACAAAATTTGCAGCTGCTAACTTTAGCTTTTCACCTAAAAGCACTTTGGATTTAAGCGGATTTGCAATATTAGCAAGTAGCAGAATAGAGTTGCAAGAAAATAGCTCAGTATTTTACACAGATCAATCTTTAGATATTCCAGATGAAAATACGTCTAGTAATACCAAACAAAAAAGTGATTTAGGGTTGTTTAAATTTAGTGCAAAATATAAGCCCAATCCTAATAATCAGTTAGATTATGATATACTTGGAAGAGTGTCTAAAGACGAACAGTTAAACGGAACCTTTTCTAGTGTTATTGGACAAATTGATCAAAACGAAGAGACAACTCCCTTTAAAATAAATCAAAACTTGAATTATTATTATACCATGGATGAGGATAATATTTTTGCACTTTCTGTTCAACATTTATTACAAGATGAAGATCCTTTTTATAATGCTATTCTACAAAATAATCCTTTAAATAATAATGATGCTGATAATGATCCTTTTGATGATACAGCTCAAGACTTAGGATTAGATGGTACACAAGTAACATACGATGTTAATCAAGAAAAGCGTGTAAAGACAAACCAATTAGATGCTAAAGTAGATTATTGGAATATTTTAAATAAGAAAAGCGATATTAATTTTACTGTCGGAACTATATATAGTAATCAGCAATTTGATTCTAATTTATTTCAGACCTTAGATGATGGAAACGATTTAGAAACAGACACAACACTAGAAGGTTTGTCAGACGAGAATGATATTAAATATACTTTTAGTGATGTTTATTTAGGTGCACATTACCGTATTAAAACTGGTAAATTTACAATAAGTCCAGGTGTATCAGCACATGCATATAGTGCAGTTAATAAACAATTTGGAACAAAAACTACCGATAACTTTTTTAGAGTTTTACCAGATTTAAATGTACGTGTACAGTTAAAAGGTAGCGAAACTTTAAATTTAACTTATAAAATGCAAACTCAGTTTACAGATGTTAATCAGTTTGCTGAAGCAGTAGTGTTAAATAGTTATAATTCGACGTTTGCAGGTAATCCTGATTTAGAAAGTTCTTTATCTCATAATGTCAACTTAAGTTATTTTAGTTTTAATATGTTTAATTATACTAATGTTTTTGCATTTGTTAATTATAGTAAAAATATTGATAATATTAGAAACGTATCAGAGTTTCAACCAGGATCTGTTATTAGAATA
The DNA here is from genome assembly GCF_001315805.1 of Olleya sp. ITB9. Taxonomy (NCBI): domain Bacteria; kingdom Pseudomonadati; phylum Bacteroidota; class Flavobacteriia; order Flavobacteriales; family Flavobacteriaceae; genus Olleya; species Olleya sp. ITB9. The sequence goes on along the minus strand of NZ_BCBW01000031.1, from coordinate 76,348 downwards.
AGTACACCATTTAACTCTGGTTTAGAAGATGAAAGTTTAAATGTTAGTGGACGTTTTCAAAGACGATTTGGAAAACTTCAAGCTAGTGCAAGAGGGACTTTTGGTTATACAAAATTTAGTCAATTTATAAATGAAGAAATTTCGGTTAATCAAAATTACACACAAAGTTATACTGCGCAATTACGTTCTAACTTTAACAATGCACCAAATTTTGAGTTGAGTTACCGTTATGGTTTAACTAATAGTGATCAAGGAGATCGTACAACTAAAATTTATACCAACGCACCTTCAGCTGAGTTTGATGCTTTAATTTTTAAAACGTTTACTTTTAAAACAGATTATACGTATAGTCGTCAAACTATTGATGGAGATAGTAATGGTTTTGGTCTATGGAATGCAAACTTAGCGTATAGAAAAAGTAGTGATAGTAAATGGGAATACGAGCTTAAAGCAACTAACCTTTTAGATACAGCTTCAAGAATACAAAATAGTAATGGAGCCTTTTCTGTAAGTACAAGCGAGTATTTTATACAGCCTAGATTTGTAACAGCAAGATTTATTTACAATCTATAAATTGATTAATAGCTAAATTAAAAACCCTTTTAACAATTACGTTTTAAGGGTTTTTTTTATGTTTTTATAATATGCTAATTTCTTGTTTTACCACTCATTAATACGATTTGAGTCTAGTTTTATAAAAATAAAAACTAAAATAGTAAATCCCCAAAGTCCAGATCCACCATAACTAAAAAAGGGTAGAGGGATACCTATAGTTGGTATTAATCCCATAACCATACCAATATTGATTAAAAAATGTAAAAACAATATAGAGCCAACAGCATAGCCATACATCCTGCTAAATTGGTTTTTTTGTCGTTCGGCAAGAATTAAAATTCTTATAATTAGTAATAAAAAGACAAGTACAGTTAAGAAGCTTCCTATAAAACCCCATTCTTCACCAACAGTACTAAAAATATAATCAGTGTGCTGTTCTGGGACAAAGTTTCCGGTTGTACGTGTGCCTTCCAAAAAGCCTTTTCCCTTAAAACCACCACTGCTTATTGCTTTTTCAGATTCGTTTAAATTGTAAGCGACCGTTTTTTTCATTCGCTCTAATTTATCAGGATCTTTCTCTAAACTAAGCCAAATTGTAATTCTGTCTTTTTGGTGAGCTGGTAATATATTATCATAAAAAAATCTGACACTAAAAGCCAAAGCAGTACATAGAAGTATTACTACAATAGGTTGAAAAATAGAAGGACGTTTTTTGCGTGTAAAGTAGTAGGTTAGTACAATAATTGCAGTTATTAACAGTGTGCTTGTAGCTCCAAGTTTTAAAGCGAAAATAGAGAGTAAAATAAGTAATACTGCAACTATTAAATACATGTGTGGTAAGCCTTCTCTGTACAATACAAAGAAAAATGCACCATAAACAATTGCGCTTCCAGCATCAGGTTGTAATAAAACTAAAAAAGCAGGAACAACTATTATTGCAAATGTTTTAAGTTGATCATTAAAGCGTTTTATATCTGTATTTAAATCGCTTACATATTTAGCTACAGCTAAAGCAGTTGCTACTTTTGCAAATTCTCCAGGTTGGAAGGTAAAACTACCAATAGGATACCAAGAGGTGGCTCCATTAATGTTTTTTCCAAAAATAAATAAGCCAGCTAAAGAGAGTAATGCTGAAAAATATATGATACTAGAAAAACGTTCGTAAAACTTAGACTCTATTGATAAAACCAAAATTATTAGTACTACAGAAAGTGCAATGAAAATAAGTTGTTTGCTGTAGTAATGAGAAAAATTTGAAAATTCTAAAGCTTCTCCAGAGTGTGAAGCAGATATGATGTTTACCCAACCAAAAATAACTAGTATAAAAAACAGTAGAATGGTTAACCAGTCAAATTTGTAATGTCTATCAGTTTGTCTTAACATTAATTTAGTTGGTTTAGTCGTTTTTTAAGTTTATAAAATTCTTCTGGTTTGACCACTTGTAATTGGCTTTGACCATTTATTTTAAAAGGTTCTCCAGAATAAGGTTTGGCATATTCGTTTTCTAACGTGTGATTTAACACCCAATCTTCTAAATCTGTTCTGCTAATACTTCCTTTTAAGTATTTTTCAATCATTAGACTGGTTATTTTCCCAGCATAACGACTTCCCCAATATCCATTTTCTACAAAAACAGCTATTGCAATTTTTGGGTTGTCTTTTGGTGCAAATGCTACAAAAATGGAGTGATCCGTTAATTGTGTTTTAATACTGTCTATTTTTACAAAATTTTCTACTGTACCTGTTTTTCCAACAATTTCTATGTCTTTAACTTGTAAAGATTCTGCTGTACCTTTTTCATATACCTTTAACATGCCTTCTATAACAGGATCAAAATGTTGCTTGTCTATGGTTGTATGTTTTGGTGTTGTAAAGCTTTCTGGTAAAGGTTGGTCTTGAATACTTTTTATAATGTGTGGTGTAAAGTAATAACCTCTGTTAGCAATTGCAGCTACCATGTTGGCTAATTGTATTGGTGTAGTCCTAACTTCACCTTGCCCAATGGCATTAGACATGGTGTAAGTAGAATAAAAACGTTTAGGATAAGCGTTGCTATAAAATTCTCTATTAGGTATTCTTCCTTTTTGACCAACATATAAATCGTTGTTTAAAAAATTTCCGAGACCAAAACTTTGAACATGTTTACTCCAGTTGTCAATACCAATAGAAGCATTGTCGTATTTATCAAGTATACGTTTGTATGCAGTCCCGAAATATGCATTACAGGATTGTTGGATACCTCTTGATAAGTCATTTTTTACACCATAGCCACAGTGACACTTCATGAAGGCTTTTTTACCGTATTTAAGACCGTTATAACATGTTATTTTTTCTTCTGTAGAAATCACACCTTCTTGTAAAGCAATTAAAGCATTCATTAATTTAAAAGGTGAACCAGGTTCATAAACTCCTTGTAAACTTCGGTTAAATAATGGTTTTGCTATTGAGTCTCTATAAAGTTTAGTATAGTTTTTACTTCGGTTTCTTCCTACTAAACTATTTGGGTTGTAAGTTGGTGCTGATATCATAGCTAGTATTTCACCACTTTCTGGTTCTATTGCTATAACACCACCTCGCTTATTGGTCATTAATAATTCTCCATAGGCTTGCAAGGTAGCATCTATGGTTATTTTAATATCTTTTCCAGACTCAGGAAGTGTGTCATAAATTCCGTCTTTATAAGGACCAATATTACGATTAAATCTATCTTTTTGGATAAACTTGATTCCTTTTTGCCCACGCAGTGTTTCTTCATAGGATGCTTCAACACCAGCTTTACCTATTAAATCACCCGAATGATAGTAGCTATCATTTTTAATATTTCGGTTATTAACTTCGCCAATATCACCTAAAACGTTAGCTCCAATAGTGGTTTCGTATTTTCTAAGATTTCTTTTTTGAATATAAAAACCTTCATATTTACGCATCTTTTCTTGTAATACAGCATAGTCTTCTTTGGACAAATGCGATACAAAAACATAAGGTAGTCTTGGTGAGTAGCGATATGCCTTATCGTATTTTTTAATAAAGGTTTCTTTATCTATTTTTAAAAGATTACAAAACTCTAATGTGTCTAATGCTTTGACTTCTCTAGGTATTACCATCACATCATAAGACGGTTGGTTAGATACTAAAAGTTGTCCATTTCTGTCGTAAACAAAACCACGTTTAGGGTAATCAAACACTTTACGTATAGCATTATCTTGATATAGATTATAGTCTGTTGTTTTAATAACTTGTAAATACAATAAACGACCTGTAAATATTAAACCAACAACGATAACAGAAAAAAGCAGTAAAAATTTTCTCATTTAGATTTTGAACTAAAAATATATGTTATTAAAATACATAGTATAATAGTAAATATACCTGAGAACAACGTGTTTTGTAACACAAAAATTATTTTAGAAACGTTAAAAATTTCTAATAAAAAATAAGTTAGATGATGTATTAAAACTAATAGTAAAATATAAGTTACACGTTGACCAAAATCTATGTTATTAAATTTTACTGCTTGATGCTCATAAATTGCACCAAAACTAAACTTTAAAATAATAGGTCTAGCATAAGCTGTTAGTAGTGCTGCTGCTGCGTTTATACCACCAGAATCCATAAATATATCAATACTTAATCCTAACAAAAAGCTTAAAAATAAAAATGTAAGTCTATTGTTTTTTACAGGAAATAAAGCTATGAATAAAACGTAAACGTATGGATTGATATAACCCATAAAATTAATATTATTAAACACTAATACTTGAAGTAGTATTAATACAATAAACCTAACAGTATGTATGGATAATAGGTTATTCATTGGTGTTTAATAAATCGTCTATTAAGGGTTTGTCTTTGTTTTCTATTATATTGACATGCTCAAGGTTAGTCATGTCGTTAAATAATTTTATATTAATTTCAAAATAATTTTTAGTAGCATCCAATTGGTAGTCTTCAATAGCACCAACTAAAATACCTTTTGGGAAAATTGCCGATCGTCCAGATGTTATTATAGTATCTCCTTTAGATACAACTGCATTTTTTTGAATATCTGTAAGTTGTATATAATCTGGTGATTGTCCGTTCCAACTTAAAGTTCCAAAATGATTAGAGTTTTTAAGTTGACCACTTATTTTATTAGTTGTGTTTAATATAGAAATTACAGTTGCGTAACTACTGTTGGTATTATCTACAATTCCAATAATTCCGTTAGTAGACACAACACCTAAATCTTGTTTAATACTGTCGTTTATTCCTTTGTTTATAGTTAAATAGTTGTTTTGTAAATTGTAACTATTCTTTATAATTTTAGCAGAGGTAAACTTATATTTTTTTTGAAACAAAGTCGTATCCACAAAAGTATTTGTAGGATCTTGTTGATTATATAACAATGACTTTAAATAGGTATTTTCTTTTTGTAATTTTTCGTTTTCTTCTTTTAAACCAAAATAACTAGTAACCGAGTTGCTAGTATTATAAACACCACCTGTAATACTATTAGCCGAATTTATAAACTTGCTTTTATGATAGTTGTGTGATTGTATTGTTAATCCAATAGCAATACCAAACAGCAACAAGAAAAACAAAAACGCTTTGTTTTTAAGTATAAAATTTACAATTTGTTGCATTTAGTTATAGTTACTACTTGATCAATACGCTTTTGTATTTAGCAATGTTTTTAAGTGTAATTCCGGTTCCTCTTACTACAGCACGTAATGGGTCTTCAGCAATATAAACAGGTAAATCTGTTTTTTGAGATAGACGTTTATCCAAACCACGTAGCATAGATCCACCACCTGCAAGATAAATACCTGTATTGTAAATGTCAGCAGCTAATTCTGGAGGTGTTTGAGATAAAGTTTCCATAACAGCATCTTCAATACGTAAAATAGATTTATCTAAAGCTTTAGCAATCTCTCTATAGCTAATTTGTACTTGCTTAGGTTTACCAGTTAAAAGATCACGACCTTGTACGCTCATGTCTTCTGGCGGAAGGTCTAAATCTTCTGTAGCAGCACCAATTTGAATTTTAATTTTTTCAGCAGTACGCTCACCAACATATAAATTGTGTTGTGTACGCATGTAATAAATAATATCGTTTGTAAATACATCACCTGCAATTTTTACAGATTTATCACAAACAATTCCACCCAAAGCAATTACTGCAATTTCAGTAGTACCACCACCAATATCGACAATCATATTACCTTTAGGTTGCATGATATCCACACCAATACCAATAGCTGCAGCCATAGGTTCGTGTATTAAGTATACTTCTTTACCATTAACACGCTCAGCACTCTCTTTTACAGCTCGCATTTCTACCTCTGTAATTCCAGACGGAATACAAATAACCATACGTAAAGCAGGCGTAAATAATTTCTTTTTTAACGCAGGAATATTTTTAATAAATAGACTTATCATTTGCTCAGACGCATCAAAATCTGCAATTACACCATCTTTTAGAGGTCTAATCGTTTTAATATTTTCATGTGTTTTACCTTGCATCATGTTGGCTTCTTGACCAACAGCAATGATTTTACCCGAAATCCTGTCTCTGGCAACTATCGAAGGCGCATCAACTACAACCTTGTCGTTATGAATAATTAATGTGTTGGCAGTACCTAAATCTATAGCGATTTCTTCTGTCAGGAAATCAAAAAATCCCATATGTTAAATGTAATTATAAGGCGTTATTGTAAAGATGTCGTAAAAGTAATAAAAGTATGGTAATATAAGGATTTTATGTCTTACAATTTTTATTAATTGGTATACAAATAAAAGATACGATTAAAAAGTAGATTTGGATGTTTTCGTTGTCACGGAAATTAAGCCCAACACACAAAAAAAGCTTCGGTAATCACACCGAAGCTTTGTATATAAATTTAAACGTTGTCTTTGTAAAACTAACCGTTTAGTGTTTAAAATGGCGTGTACCAGTCATAACCATTGATATGTCATTATCGTTGCAATAATCAATGCTTAATTGGTCTTTAATAGAGCCTCCAGGTTGGATCACACTAGATATACCAACATTACCTGCAATTTCTACACAATCAGGAAATGGAAAAAACGCATCACTTGCCATAACACTACCTTTTAAATCAAATTTAAAAGATTGTGCTTTGTGTATTGCTTGATTTAAAGCATCCACACGACTGGTTTGTCCAGTTCCGCTAGCACATAACTGTTTGTTTTTTACTAAAACAATAGTGTTTGATTTAGTGTGCTTGCAAATTTTAGAAGCAAAAATTAAATCTTCAATTTCAGACGTATTAGGTTTAGTATTAGTTGCGTATTTAAAATCTTCAACAACATCTGTTTTATTGTCTTTGTCTTGTACCAATACTCCGTTTAAACAAGTTCTAACAGATGTTTGTGGAAAATCAATATCATTTAAAACTAATAGTATTCTGTTTTTCTTTCCTTTTAAAATAGTTTCAGCTTCAGCCGAAAAAGAAGGAGCGATTACTACTTCGCAAAATAAGGTATGAATAGCATTAGCAGTAGCCTCGTCAATTTCAGTATTACTAATTAAAACACCACCAAATGCAGAAACAGGATCACCAGCTAAAGCATCAGTATAGGCTTGTTGGATTGTATCACGCTGTGCAAATCCACAAGCATTGTTATGCTTCAAGATAGCAAAAGTTGGATTTTCACCTTTAAATTCTTGAATTAAATTTACTGCAGCATCAACATCTAAAAGGTTGTTGTAGCTTAATTCTTTACCATGTAATTTTGTAAATAATTCGTCAAAATTTCCAAAGAAAAATCCTTTTTGATGTGGATTTTCACCATAACGTAATACTTGACCTTTAGTTTCGCTTAATTTAAAAGATGCTAAATTTTCTGTAGTATTAAAATAATTGAAAATTGCAGAGTCATAATGTGAAGATACATTAAAAGCTTTAGCAGCAAAACGTTTGCGATCAGCTTCAGATAAGTCTCCTTTTTTATCAGTAATTAGTTCTAAAAATTCGGCATAATCATCAACTGAAGAGACACAAATGACGTCTGCATAATTTTTAGCAGCAGCACGAATTAAAGAGATACCTCCAATATCAATTTTTTCGATAATATCTTGATTAGCAGCTCCAGAAGCTACTGTTTTTTCAAAAGGATATAAATCTACAATTACGACATCTATTTGTGGTATGTCAAAGTCTTTCATTTCTTTAACATCACCATCATGATTTTGACGGTTTAAAATACCTCCAAAAACTTTTGGGTGTAACGTTTTTACACGACCACCTAAAATAGAAGGGTAAGACGTCACGTCCTCTACAGGAACGACATCAATACCAAGGTTTTTTATAAAAGTTTCGGTTCCACCAGTAGAGTAAATGGTAACACCTTGTTTGTTTAGTTCTTTAACAATTGGTTCTAATCCATCTTTGCTAAAAACTGAAATTAATGCAGATTTAATTGTTTTGTTGCTCATTATAGTTGTGTTAATAAGCAAGCAAATTTAAGTAAAACTAAATTGTTTTAGTTGAAAAACTTAAGTCCTTTTTCAACTAAAACAAGTAGTTATTAACATCTATAGTAATTCTGAAACCTTACTGCAAACAAATTCTAAAAAGCGTTCGTCAGCTTCTGTAAAAGGATCAGGAGTGTTAGAGTCTATGTCTATTTGACCAATATTTTCTCCGTTTACAAAAATAGGGATTACAATTTCTGCCTTAACAGTAATGCTACAAGCAATGTAATTATCTTGAGCAGCAACATCTGGTACCACAAAATTCTCGTTACTAACAGCAACTTGTCCGCAGATACCTTTTCCAAAAGGAATAATAGTGTGGTCTGTTGGCTCACCAACGTAAGGCCCTAATTTAAGTTCGTTTTTATCTCCGTTTTTGAAGTAAAAACCAACCCAATTATAATAAGAAATGTTAGTTTCTAATAGTTGACATATTTGTAACAATTTATCATCATGAGATAAATTAGAATTAGAAACTATAGTTTCAACTTGAGGTTTTAAAGTTTCGAAAGTCATTTGTTTGAAAATTTTGGTAAAAGTATTTAAAAAGGTGTAATTTCAACCCTTAAAAAAACTTAAAGTTTATTCTTTTTTATTGAAAACGTTAATAATAAAATATAAATCTGTTATAAAATTTATACTTACTTTTTTAATAGTATATGGTGTTTTGTCTTTGGTGTATAGCTTTTATCTAGATGCGTCTAAGTCTGGACAATATTATCCTGATTTTATTACAAACCTAGTCGCTAAACAATCTGAAAACGTACTACAAACCGTTGGTTATGAGACTAACGTCGTGCCACATCCAAATGAGCCATCCATAAAGGTGATAGTAGAAGGGAAATACTTGGCAAGAGTTATTGAAGGGTGTAATGGAGCAAGCATTATTATTTTGTTTGTGTCTTTTATTGTTGCTTTTTCTGGCAAAATAAAAACGACTATTGTTTTCGCTTTAAGCGGAAGTGTATTGCTGTATGTTGTAAATCTTATCAGGATTGTTGTCTTATCTATTGGGTTGTATCATTATCCTTGGAGGGAAGCCATATTACATAGTGTTGTTTTTCCTGCAATAATCTACGGGATGGTATTTTTGTTATGGATGTTTTGGGTGAATCGTTTTTCAAAGTTTAATAGATAAAATGGATAAGTATTTAAAGTACATAGGTATTACTGCTTTGTTTTTTTTGTTGGCATTGGTTAGATGGTTTGAAAACGATTTGTTTTATGATCCCTATTTGTTGTTCTTTCAAAACGATTATTTGTACTTGGATTCTCCACGCCAAGAAGTCCTTAAATTAGTAGCCAACACAACACTTAGATTTGTGATAAATACTTTGTTGTCAATAGCAATTTTATATCTTTTTTTTAAAGATAAAAGTGTGATTAAGTTTGCAAGTTTAGTCTATGTTTTTTCTTTTGTTATTTTAATAGCTTTATTTATGTTTTTTGTTTTAAATCCAAAACAAGAAAACTATTATTTGTTTTTTAATATCAGACGTTTTTTAATTCAGCCAATCCTATTACTATTACTATTACCTGCATTTTATTATAATAGGTTGACTTAATTTGCTGTTCTAAATAATATATATAATAAGAAAGCCTCAACATGTGTTGAGGCTTTTTTATTATATTAAGAGTGATAGTATTACATCATACCTGGCATACCTCCACCCATTGGCATTCCGCCTCCAGCTGGTGCATCTTCTTTAATGTCTATTAATGCACACTCAGTAGTTAAGATCATTCCTGCAACTGAAGCAGCATTTTCTAATGCTATTCTAGTTACTTTTTTAGGATCAATAATTCCTGCTTTAAGCATGTCTACATAGTTTTCTGTTTTAGCATCGTAACCAAAGTCTTTTTTACCTTCCATTACTTTTGATACTACAACACTTCCTTCTCCACCTGCATTAGATACAATAGTACGTAAAGGTGCTTCAATAGCACGAGCAACAATTTGTATTCCTGTTGTTTCGTCTAAGTTTTCTGTTGTTATTTTATCAAGTACAGATTTAGCTCTAACTAAAGCAACACCACCTCCAGCAACAATACCTTCTTCAACTGCAGCACGTGTAGCATGTAAAGCATCGTCTACACGATCTTTCTTTTCTTTCATTTCAACTTCACTAGCAGCACCAACATAAAGTACAGCAACACCACCTGCTAATTTAGCAAGACGTTCTTGAAGTTTTTCTTTATCATAGTCACTTGTAGTTGTTTCAATTTGCGCTTTAATTTGGTTAACTCTGTTTTGAATTAAACTTTTATCACCAGCTCCATTAACTACAGTTGTATTGTCTTTATCAATAGTAACACGCTCAGCTGTTCCTAACATTTCTAAAGTTGTGTTTTCTAAAGTAAAACCTCTTTCTTCAGAGACAACAGTACCACCAGTTAAAATAGCGATGTCCTCTAACATAGCTTTTCTACGATCACCAAAACCTGGTGCTTTTACAGCAGCAATTTTTAAAGATCCACGTAATTTGTTAACTACTAATGTTGCTAAAGCTTCACCATCAACATCTTCAGCAATAATTAATAATGGTTTTCCTGATTGTGCAACTGGCTCTAAAACAGGTAATAAATCCTTCATTGTAGATACTTTTTTATCGTACAATAAGATGTAAGGATTTTCTAAATCAGTAATCATTTTGTCACTGTTTGTTACAAAATAAGGAGATAAATATCCTCTGTCAAACTGCATACCTTCAACAATATCAACATAAGTTTCGGTTCCTTTTGCTTCTTCAACAGTAATAACACCTTCTTTTCCAACTTTACCAAAAGCTTTAGCAATAAGGTCTCCGATTACACCATCGTTATTTGCAGAAATAGACGCAACTTGTTTGATTTTTTCAGAAGAATCACCAACTTCTTTAGATTGCTTATCTAAATCTGTTACAATAGCTTCTACTGCTTTATCAATACCACGTTTTAAATCCATTGGATTTGCACCTGCAGCAACATTACGTAAACCTTCTTTTACAATTGCTTGTGCTAAAACGGTTGCAGTTGTTGTACCGTCACCAGCTAAATCATTGGTTTTAGAAGCAACTTCTTTTACCATTTGAGCTCCCATATTTTCAAGAGCATCTTCTAATTCTATTTCTTTTGCAACGCTAACACCATCTTTTGTAACTACAGGAGCACCAAATGAGCGTCCAATAATAACGTTTCTACCTTTTGGTCCTAAAGTTACTTTTACTGCATTAGCTAATGCATCAACACCACGTTTTAATCCGTCACGTGCTTCAATATCAAATTTTATATCTTTTGCCATTTTTTTGAATTTTGTTATAGTTTAAGCACTAGGCTTAACTAAATTTTGTTTGTATTAATTGTAGTTAAACTAATAGCTATTTAGATTATAGCCATGATGTCATCTTCGCGCATCATTAAGTAAGCTTTACCATCTAGCTTAATCTCAGAACCAGAATATTGTCCGTAAAGTACTTTGTCTCCAATTTTAACGGTCAATGGTTCGTCTTTTTTTCCGTTTCCAACAGCAACAATAGTTCCTTTGTGTTGCTTTTCTTGAGCTGTATCTGGTATGTATAAACCAGAAGCTGTTTGTGTTTCGGCAGGAAGTGCTTCTACTAGCACACGATCTGCAAGTGGTTTAATGTTTAATTTACTCATAATATATAGGTTTAATTAATTTAAAAATTTGAATTATTATAAGCTAAAAATGTGCCAACAGATATGGACTGACAAACTTTCAGAAATAAAAAATGCCAACTGTAAAAGTTGGCATTTTTTTTAATTTTTTATTATTTAGAATTATTTTCCACTTGTAGGCTCTATTACTTTAGTTGCCTCATCTGTTGTTGGAGCAGGAGCAGTAGGTGTTGGTAACTCGATTGAATCACTTTCTAAAATTTTTGATTCGTTAGCTACACCATTTTTGTCAATTCCTAAACTTGATGCTAAAATTAATACAAGTAAGATTGTTGCTAAAGTCCAAGTACTTTTATCTAAAAAGTCTGTTGTTTTTTTAACACCACCTAATTGCTGTGTTCCACCACCTCCGAAAGAAGATGATAATCCACCACCTTTAGGATTTTGTACCATAATTACTACTATTAGTAAAAATGCTACTACTACGATTAAGAATAAAAAGATTGCAAATGTGCTCATTATATTATAGTATTTAGTCTTGTAATTTTTGTATTGCTTTAATTTGGTCTGCAAAGAAACCACTTTTTTCTGGATATTTCAAACTTAATATTTTATAAGATTGAATTGCTTTTTTATAGTTTTTTTGTTCTACATAAATACGAGCTAAGGTTTCTGTCATTAAAACCTCTGGCTGTATCATCTGTGCTTTAGCTATATTGTGTGAGGATACTTTTGTTTTTTTAGCTTCAAGTTTTGGGTTCTCGATTATAAATTTATCTATTAATTCAAATTTTTTAGCACGTTCTTTATTTGTGGTATCCTCAATTGGTGTTGAAGTTTCCCTTTGAATAGGTTTTAGTTTTGATAAACTTAACCACTCATTAAAACTGTGCGTTTCATTTCTATCAAATTCTAATGGTTTTCCTATTTTTAATATGGTTTCTGCTTCAACTTTTTCAGAATCTATAGTATCCGTTTTGGATTGCTCAACTACAGGTTTTTTTTCTGTTTTAACTTCAGATTTGGGTTGAAATAAATCTGGGTTTAAAGTTTGTTTAGTAGTTTCAATTTGAATATTTAATGCATTTTTTACTGATTGATTTGTGTTATCAGTCATGTCTTCTGCAAAAACATCTAAACTATTTATGTAGGCTGAGTTTTGTTTTATGTATTCTGAAATTTCGTTTTGATTAAAGACTTCTGAAGTTATAAAATCAAACAATATACTTCTATCTGTTGTATATGCTGCTGTTACTTTTAATGCCTGATTGTATTTAAAACTGTCTTTGTTTTTTAAACCTTTAAGAAATAGCGCTCTTGCTGATTGAAAATACGGAAACTCCTCTAGAATAGTTTCTAGATTGTTAGTTTGATTTGCTGTTACAAGCTGAGGTTGTTGGAGTATATTTGTTAATTCTAGGCTTGTCATTGGTTACCAGTTTGCTAATGAGGCATTAAATATGTCTTGTGTTAAACGCTCAAAAATCTCCTCGTAAGCCACAGTTTTTGTGGTTCCTGATAATAATTCAGTACCTGTATAGTCATAGAAAAAAGAGAATGATTTTTCAAAATCTTTTTCTGGTTCTTTTTTATTGTAAAATCTAACTTTTACACCAATGGTTAGTCTGTTTTGTGCTGCTGTACTATTTGCTGTTGCAGTAGTTGGTGATATACGGTATTGTGTAATTTCTCCTTCATAGACTAAATCTCCATTTGAGTTAACAAGGTCTAAACTGGTTTGATTTTGAATTAAATCTTGTAAAGCTCTAGTAAAATCTAGGTCTAAACCTGGATCTATTAATGTTGCGGTATTTTGAAAGTAATTAACTTGATAGCTTGTTGCAGATCCTGTATCAGCACCTGTAAAAGAGTATGCACCACAACTTAATACTGTTATAGTAATACAAAGTAATAATATGTTTTTAATGTATTTCATTTATGTTTTGTTTAAAATAACAACGTTGTATTACAAATCAAATTGTTTAATTTTTCTGTAAAGGGTACGTTCACTAATCCCTAATTCTTCTGCTGCTAATTTTCTTTTTCCGTTATGACGTTCTAAAGATTTTTTGATTAGTTCTAATTCTTTATCGTGTAAGGATAGCGTTTCCTCTTCTTCAATTTCTTCAGCAAAATGGTATTTGTCTGCAGCATTATCTGTTATTGCAGAGGTGTTGTTTGCATTTTGAGGTATGGATAATACTTCCATATCTTCTATGTGTTCTTCAAACTCGGTGTCGCTTTCATTTTCGCCATATATTTTCTGAATTAATGTTTCGTTATTTTTTTTAACGTCATTAGCGTTACCGCTTTTCATTAATTCCATGGTTAGCTTTTTTAAATCATTTAAATCAGCTTTCATGTCAAATAAGACTTTGTACAATATTTCGCGCTCGCTACTAAAATCACTTTCGGATTTAGTCGAATTTATAACAGCTGGAAGGTTGCTTCCGCTTGGTAAATAGCCATGTAGAGTAGTAGCGTTTATGGTCCTGTTTTGTTCTAAAACAGACACTTGTTCTGCAACGTTACGCAGCTGTCTTATATTTCCGCTCCAGCGATATTTTAATAATAACTGTATAGCATCATCAGTCAATTTTATAGTTGGCATTTTGTACTTTAATGCAAAGTCACTAGCAAATTTCCTGAATAAAATATGAATATCCTCTTGACGCTCTCTTAAAGGAGGAAGGTTTATATCTACTGTGCTTAAACGATAGTAAAGATCTTCTCTAAATTTTTCTTTTTTAATAGCTTCAAACATATTAACGTTTGTTGCTGCTACTATACGTACGTTTGTTTTTTGAACTTTACTGGATCCAACCTTTATAAATTCGCCATTTTCTAATACACGTAATAAGCGTACTTGTGTGGTTAGTGGAAGTTCTCCAACTTCATCTAAAAAAATGGTTCCACCATCTGCAACTTCAAAATAACCACTTCTGGTAGCAGTTGCACCAGTAAAGGCTCCTTTTTCGTGACCAAAAAGTTCGCTATCTATAGTTCCTTCTGGTATTGCACCACAATTAACAGCAATGTATTTACCATGTTTGCGATGAGAAAGTTGATGGATTATTTTTGGAATACTCTCTTTACCAACACCACTTTCTCCTGTTACCAATACAGATATATCAGTAGGAGAGACTTGCATTGCTTTTTCGATAGCACGATTTAAAGCATGGCTATTTCCTATAATACCAAAACGTTGTTTTATAGATTGTATTGATTCCATGTTAGTTAACGTAATTAAAGTTTTCGTTATGAGTGACTTCTATACCTTCGTTGGTAAAAGTTCCGCTTCTGCTTAATATACGGTTTTCTGTATCATAAGTCATAGTAAAATTAACTGTTGTTGCTTCTGAAGAAACATTTATCCAATTGTTTGTACTGTGAAATTGTACAATAGCAGGTCCAGCTTCAGCTTCATAATCATCATCTAAAATTGTTAACCAATATTGATCACTAAAACCATCTTTTAAAGGGTTGGTAAAAGTATCGTAACCATAGATTGTATTGTTATTAAGCTCACCTGATGTGATTACAGAAATACAATTACCATTTGTGTCATATACTAGGTTTTCTATTTGAATACTTTCACCATCTTCAAAAGACTCTTTTGTGATTAGTCTTCCTAAATTATCTGTAGTATAAACTGTAGTTACTGGATTTCCGTCTTGAGTTTTAGTTATAGAATTACCTGATATTGTAAAATTATAAGTGTAGTCCTCAGTATCGTCTGTTAAATCATTAAAATTAATTTGAGAGATGTTGCTACCTGTTGAGTATGTTATGCTAGTTTGGCTAATTGGTGTATCACCTTCAAAACTTTGTGCATTTAAAATTTTACCACTACTATCTCTGTTAATAATTCCTGAGGTATAAAACGGAACATTTGAAAAGATAGTTTCTACATCTAAGGTAGATACTTTATTGTTAGTGTTAAAGCTAAAATCAGTATTGATATTTACAGGTCCAAAAAAAATAATTTCTGTATCTACGTCAAATGTATAATTAGTTAGTTGTACGTTATTACTTGTCGTATTGTCTGCTAGTTCAAAACCTTCCAGAGTTTCATTGTTACAAGATGTAATCAATGTAACGGTTAGCAATATTAGTAATGTTTTTTTCATAATCTGATTAGTTGTTTTTAGATAGTCCTACTGCCTCACCTATTAACGTAGCTTTTGTACAGTCTGTTATCTTTACATTTACAAAATCTCCAATTTTAAAATCACCTTTAGGGAATACGGCTACTATATTATGTTGTGTACGACCAGACCATTGTTGATCAGATTTTTTTGATTGTTTTTCTACTAAAACTTCCACAGTTGTATTTAAAAATTGTCTCGTTCTAAATTCACTATGTTTTAATTGAAGTGCTATAATTTCGCTTAAACGTCTGCTTTTAGTTGATTCTGGTATGTCATCTTCAAATTTACGTTCAGCTAAAGTACCAGGTCTTTCAGAGTAGGTAAACATATAACCAAAATTATATTTTACATATTCCATTAAGCTTAATGTATCTTGATGGTCTTGCTCAGTTTCAGTTGGAAAACCAGCAATCATATCCTGACTTATTGCACAACCAGGAATAATTGTTTTAATATTATCTATTAAAGTAAAATACTCTTCACGAGTATGTAAACGATTCATGGCTTTAAGTACTCTATCACTTCCGCTTTGTACAGGTAAGTGTATATGGTTACAGATGTTGTCAAATTTAGCCATGGTTTTTATAACCTCTAGATGCATGTCTTGAGGGTTTGATGTGCTAAATCTAATACGCATTTTAGGTTGTGCTTTAGCGCACAACTCTAAAAGTTTGGCAAAGTCAGTTGCTGTAGCTTTTTCAAAATCAGAAGCTTTTTCAAAATCTTTTTTTAAGCCACCACCATACCAAAGGTAGCTATCTACATTTTGTCCTAGTAAGGTGATTTCTTTGTAACCTTTATTCCATAGGTCATTAACTTCTTCAATAATACTTTGTGGATCACGACTACGCTCTCTACCTCTTGTAAAAGGAACTACACAAAAGGTACACATATTATCACAACCTCTAGTTATAGATACAAAAGCGGTAACTCCGTTAGTGTTTAGTCTAACAGGAGCAATATCTCCATAAGTTTCTTCTTTAGATAATATAACGTTAATTGCATCGCGACCTTCGTCTACTTCAGCAATTAAATTTGGTAAATCTTTATAGGCATCTGGACCTACTACAAGGTCTACTATTTTTTCTTCTTCTAAAAATTTGCTTTTTAAACGTTCAGCCATGCAACCTAAAACACCAACTTTCATTTTTGGATTGGTACGTTTTACAGCATTGTATTTCTCTAAACGTTTTCTAACAGTTTGTTCAGCCTTATCACGAATAGAGCAGGTGTTTACCAATACTAAATCTGCTTCTTCAAGACTTTGTGTGGTATTAAAACCTTCGTTTTGTAATATTGAGGCAACAATCTCACTATCACTAAAATTCATAGAACAACCATAACTTTCAATAAAAAGTTTTTTGGTGTTTTCTTTTTTTTGAGGGATAACTAATGTTTCGCCTTGTTTGTTTTCGTCTATTGTCTTTTCCATAAATGTGTTGAAATCACTAACCTCTAATGAGTACGCAAAGATAGGATTATTTTAAAATTATGACAATCTGACAGACCTTAAATTTAACCTAAAAGTTATAAAATTAGGAAGATAAATTTTTTTTGATATACCTTTGTGCTCATAAAAATCGAAGAATGGCGAAGAATTTAGTAATAGTAGAGTCACCTGCAAAAGCAAAAACAATTGAAAAATTTTTAGGAAAAGACTTTAAAGTCGAATCCAGTTTTGGGCATATTGCAGACTTACCTTCTAAGGAATTGGGAGTAGATGTTGAAGGAGATTTTGATCCAAAATACGAAGTGTCCTCGGACAAGAAGTCACTTGTAAAAAAATTAAAAGATCTTGCTAAAAAAGCCGAAATGGTTTGGCTAGCAAGTGATGAGGATCGTGAAGGAGAAGCTATTGCTTGGCACCTTGCCGAGTCTTTAAAACTTGAAAAAGATAAAACTAAACGTATCGTTTTTCATGAGATTACAAAAGCTGCAATCCAAAAAGCAGTAGAAAATCCAAGACAAATTGATTATGATTTAGTAGATGCACAACAAGCACGTCGTGTATTAGATAGAATAGTAGGTTATGAGTTGTCTCCTGTGTTATGGAGAAAAGTAAAAGGAGGTTTGTCTGCAGGTCGTGTACAATCCGTATCTGTGAGGTTAATTGTTGAGCGCGAACGTGATATACAAGATTTTAAACCTGAAGCGTCTTATAGGATTGATGCTGAGTTTTCAAATGAAGCTGGTCAATCATTTAAAGCTAAATTACCAAAAACATTTTCAACTAAAAAAGAAGCTTTTGACTTTTTAGAAAGTAATGCTAATGCCGATTTTAAAGTTGCAGATTTAACTAAAAAGCCAGCAAAAAAATCTCCAGCAGCACCATTTACAACTTCGACCTTACAGCAAGAAGCATCACGTAAATTATACTTTTCAGTAAGTAAAACCATGACAATGGCTCAGCGTTTGTATGAAGCTGGTCTGATTACTTATATGAGAACAGATAGTGTTAATTTATCTGATGAGGCAAGAAAAGGAGCTGAAAAAGAAATTGTTGCTGCCTATGGAAAAGAGTATGCTAAAGAGCGTAATTTTAAAGGAAAATCTAAAGGTGCTCAAGAGGCTCACGAAGCGATTAGACCAACAGATTTTACAAGACATTCAGTAGATATAGATTATGATCAAGCAAGATTATATGATTTAATTTGGAAACGTGCTATTGCGTCTCAAATGAGTGAAGCACAATTAGAACGTACCAACGTTAAAATAGAAGCTAACACACATAAACAAACCTTTACAGCAAATGGAGAGGTAATTACTTTTGATGGGTTTTTAAAAGTGTATTTAGAAGGTACAGATGATGAAGATCTAGAGCAAGAAGGCATGTTACCTGCAATGAAGGTAAATGAAACATTGCTAAATAAAATTATTACTGCCACCGAACGTTATTCGCGTGCGCCTTACAGGTATACTGAAGCGTCTTTAGTTAAGAAGTTAGAAGAGTTAGGTATTGGTAGACCATCTACATATGCGCCAACAATTTCGACAATTCAAAATAGAAACTACGTAGAAAAAGGGACTATTGAAGGTGTTGAGAGAGAATATACACAATTAGTGTTACAAGATGGTGAGTTAAAGGATAAGACTTTAACAGAAAAAGTTGGATCTGATAAAGGGAAATTAGTGCCAACAGATATAGGAATGATTGTAACTGATTTTTTAGTAAATCATTTTGAAAGTATTTTAGATTACAACTTTACAGCAAAAGTTGAAAACCAATTTGATGATATTGCCGAAGGTAAAGAGGATTGGAAAAAAATGATGAAAACTTTTTACAAAAAGTTTCATCCTGTTGTTGAAGATGTAAAAGAAAACGCTGATAGAGAATCTGGAGAACGTATTTTAGGTAAAGATCCAAAATCAGGAAAACAAGTAAGTGTTCGTTTAGGTAAATTTGGACCTATGGTACAAATGGGAACTGTAGATGACGAAGAAAAACCCACCTTTGCTAGTTTAAGTCCTGACCAACAGTTAACAACTATCACGTATGAAGAGGCAATGGATTTGTTTAAATTGCCAAGAACTTTAGGGAAATATGAAGATGAAGTAGTGGAAGTTAATAATGGACGTTTTGGACCTTATGTAAAATATGGTAAAAAATATGTATCATTAGCTCCTGGTCAAGATCCTTTAAATGTAGAAATAGAGGATGCTATAGAGTTAATTAAAGAAAAAGAAATTGCTGATGCTCCTGTGTATCATTATAAAGGACATGGCGTTACAAAAGGTAAAGGACGTTTTGGACCTTTCATTAAATGGAATGGTTTGTTTATTAATGTCAACAAAAAATACGATTGGGATAATTTAACTACCGAAGAAATTGAAGAATTAGTTGATGCTAAAATTCAAAAGGAAATTGATAAAGTTGTCCATAATTGGGAAGAAGAAGGTATACGTGTCGAAAAAGCGCGTTGGGGAAGACATAACATCTTAAAAGGAAAAATTAAGATTGAGTTGCCTAAAACAGTGGATGCAAAAGCATTGACTTTGGATGAGGTCAAAGACTTAATAGAAAAGAAAGCGCCTAAGAAGAAAGCTACAAAGAAAAAGGCTACAACTAAAAAGAAAGCTCCAGCAAAAAAGAAAACAACGACCAAGAAAAAAACTACAGCAAAAAAGAAATAATATAAATGAATTTTAATTTTCTTACTCCAGTTTCAGATACTGTTTTAGCGCATAATCAATTATTATCGCCTTTAAGCTTAGGACAAAAAATTAAAATTCATTCGGTACAGAATGGTTTTCCAGATTTGGATAAAGTTAAAATAGCCATCTTTGGTGTTCTTGAAAATCGTAATGATGTTAATTATATAGGAGAAGATTTTAATTTAAACGAAATTAGAAAATCTTTTTACACTTTATATCCAGGAAGTTGGAGTGCGTCCATTGCCGATTTAGGTGATATTCAGAAAGGGGAAACGGTAGAGGATACTTATTTTGCCTTAAAAGAAACTATAAATACATTAGTGCAAAATCGTATTACACCAGTTATTATTGGTGGAAGTCAAGATTTAGCTTATGCTAATTATCGTGCCTATGATAGTTTAATGCCAATGGTTAATGTTGTAAATGTAGATAGATCTTTTGATTTAGGCGATTCTTCTAAACCTACTAAAAATTCAAATTTTGTAGGTAAAATAATTTTAGACGAACCATATAACTTATTTAACTACGCTATTTTAGGCTATCAAACATATTTTAATAGTCAAGAAGAGATAGATTTGATGGAGCGTTTGTATTTTGAACCTTATCGTTTAGGAGAAATATCTAATGATATTACTTTGGTGGAGCCAGTAATGCGTGATGCAAATATTGTTACTGTTGATTTGGGAGCTATCAAAGCCTCAGAAGTTAGTCAGAAGCAAAAGGTGTCACCAAATGGTTTAGATGGAAAAGAAATTTGTGCAGTAGCACGTTATGCAGGGATAAGTAATAAAGTATCATCATTTGGTATTTATGAATATAAACCGTCTCAGGATGACGAAATTACTTCAATGTTAATTTCACAGATGATTTGGTATTTTATTGAAGGTTTTAATTGTCGTGTTAACGATGATGATTTTTCAAATGATGATAATCACCAAAAATTCATTACTTTAGCCGAATCTCATGAATTAATTTTCTATAAGAGTACAAAAACAGGACGTTGGTGGATAGAAATTCCATTTTTAGCAAATGTTAATAATAAATTAAAAAAACATACGTTATTACCATGCACGCATCAAGATTATTTAGATGCCTGTAATGATAAAATACCTGAGCGATGGTATAAGGCTTATCAAAAAAATAGCGTCTAATCGTATAGCTTAACAGATCGACGATATTGTGTATCGTTTAAGCGTTAAATTTTTACGACGAAATGTATTTTTTTTTGCCAAAAAAGTTGTTTTTCATTAAATAAATAAATATGTTTACGCTCTTAAAAAAATTAAGAGTATTAAATTAACCTCGAGTTTTCAATGGATATGAAGAAGTTTGTATTATTAACAGCGGTTTTCGCACTTTTAGTAAGTTGTGGATCAAAAGATAAAGGACAGCTAGTAGGTGCTAAAGGAAAAAAGTGGCACCCAGAAAAACCTTTCGGTATGACATTAGTTCCTGGTGGAGCTTTTATTATGGGTAAAGCAGATGATGATTTAGCAGGTATACAAGATGCACCAGCTAAAACAGTTACAGTAGCTTCGTTCTACATGGATGAGACAGAAATCACAAATAGTGAGTATCGTCAATTCGTAGAATGGGTAAGAGATTCAACAATTCGTACAAAATTAGCAATCTTAGCTGATGAAGTAGGAATGACTCCAGATGATGGAGGTATTGGTGAATTTGCATTTAAAGATGCAGATACAACAGATACTTCAGCTTACGAAAAGTATATGATTGATAATTATAGTGGACTTGGTGAAACTGGTTATGAAGGTAGAAAATTAAACTACGATGTAGATTTGTTTTTTGACACTGCAGAATATCCAGATGAGTACTATGTGGAAGTAATGGATACAATGTATTTACCATTAGAGGAGTCTTACAATGGACAACGTACTTGGGATGTAACTAAATTTAAGTTTCAATACACTTACATGGACATTGCAAAAGCTGCAAAAAATAAAAATTTAAGACGTAAAGACGTTGTTATTAGAGAAGAGGTTGAAATATATCCAGATACAACTGCTTGGATTAGAGATTTTGCTTATTCTTATAATGAGCCAATGCATAATGATTATTTCTGGCACGATGCTTACAGTGACTATCCAGTAGTAGGTGTATCTTGGCAACAAGCTAAAGCATTTTGTGAGTGGAGAACAAAACACCACAATGATTACAGACGTTCAAGAAAAATACACAACGTAGGTCGTTATAGATTACCATCAGAAGCACAATGGGAATATGCTGCAAGAGGAGGTTTACAAGCTGCAACTTTTCCTTGGGGAGGACCTTATGCTAAAAACGATAGAGGTTGTTTTATGGCTAACTTTAAACCATTAAGAGGAGATTATGCAGCAGATCAAGCTTTATATACAGTTGAAGCAGATGCTTATGAGCCAAATGATTTTAACTTATATAACATGGCAGGTAACGTGTCAGAATGGGTAGATTCTTCTTACGATCCAGGTTCATATGAGTACGCATCTACTATTAATCCAAGTGTTAATGATCCATATAACAAACGTAAAGTTGTTCGTGGTGGTTCTTGGAAAGATGTTGCTTACTATTTACAAGTAAGTTCAAGAGATTACGAATATTCTGATTCTGCAAGAAGTTACATTGGTTTCAGAACGGTTCAAGATTACATGGGAACTGATGTTACAGCTAACTCAAGACAATAATAATTACTACTAATAACAACTAAAAAACTTAACAACTAAAAACTTAGAAATTATGGCACAAAAAAAGATTTCAACAATGAACATGGTCTACGGATTAGGAGCAGCAATTGTAATTATTGGAGCTTTATTTAAAATCCAACACTGGCCTTACGGTTCACTTATCTTAACAATAGGTATGATTGTAGAAGCTGTTGTATTTACATTATCTGCATTTGAAAAACAAGGTGGTGAATTAGATTGGTCTCTTGTGTATCCTGAATTAGCAGGCGGACAAGCAACAACTAAAAAAGGTAAAGTTGAAGAGCCTAAAGATGCTGAAGGTTTATTATCTAAAAAATTAGATAACTTATTAAAAGAAGCTAAAATTGATGGTGAATTAATGGCTAGCTTAGGAACAAGTATTAAAAACTTTGAAGGAGCTGCAAAAGGAATTTCTCCAACTGTAGATTCTATTGCTGCTACTAAAAAGTATGGTCAAGAAATGACATTAGCTGCATCTCAAATGGAGTCTTTAAATAGCTTATATAAAGTGCAAATGGAAAGTGCTTCTCGTCAAGCTACTATTAATGAAGAAGCTGTTGAAAATGCTGCTAAATTAAAAGAACAAATGCAATCTTTAGCGTCTAACTTATCTTCTTTAAACGGAGTATATGGTGGAATGTTAACTGCAATGAATAAAAACTAATTAGTGATTAATATCAACTAATATTAATAAATTAAACTAATTAGAAATGGCAGGAGGAAAACAGTCCGCAAGACAGAAAATGATTAACCTGATGTACTTAGTATTTATTGCAATGATTGCAATGACTATGTCAAAAGAAGTATTATCTGCATTTGGGTTAATGGATAAAAAATTTGATAGAGCTAATGAATTAGCAATAGCTTCAAATGATGGTATATTAAGCCAACTTAACACACAAGCTGAAGAAAAGCCTGAGGAATTTCAATCGGCAAATGAATTAGCAAAGCAAATAAGCGTAATTTCAGATGATTTTTACAAATTTCTAGGTACAGTTAAAGCCAATGATATAGTAAAATTAGGTGGTTACGAGCTTGAAGATAATGGTGATTTACCTTACGAAGAAATGGATAAGGGAGATAAACTAGATGAATTATGGTTTACAGGAGATAGACTTACCAAAAGAGGTCAAGAAGTACTTGATAGAATTGAAAAGTATAAGTCAGATATAATTGCAGTATTACCACAAGAAGCAAAGTGGAAACCTGTAATTGAGAACTTTGAAAAACGTTTTAGTACATCACCAGTTAAAGATAACGAAGGTGTTGAGAAAAAATGGTTAGATTACCATTTCCAAGGTTTTCCAGCTATTGCATCTTATACAAAGTTAACAGCTATGCAAAACGATATCAAAGCTACTGAAACTAATATTTATAACGGTTTTCTTGGTAACTTAGTAAGTAATGCTACTTCTTTAAAAAATTATAAAGCGATTGTTTTGGCTGATAAATCAGCATTCTTTGCTGGAGAAAAATTTCAAGGAAGAGTTGTTCTAGGTAAGTATGCTAACGTTGCACCAACTAAAATGAGCGTTTCAGGTAAAGACATTGATCTAACAGAAGCAATTGATTCTACTGGAGCTGCTAAATTAGATTTTAATGTTGGTAATGTTGGAGAACATGATATAGATGGTAAATTTACTTTCTTAGAGGACGGTAAAGAACTTGAAATACCTATTATAGGTAACTATGTTGTAGTTCCAAGACCAAATTCAGCTACAATTTCAGCTGATAAAATGAATGTAGTTTACAGAGGTGTTGCTAACCCAATGACTATCTCTTTTGCAGGTGTGCCAGATAACAAAGTTAATGCTTCTGCATCAGGTTTATCATCAAAAGGTGGTGGTAAGTATATTATGACACCTGGTTCAGGTAAGCAAGTGACTATTAATGTTACAGCAAAACTTGACGACGGTTCTAGTGCTTCTGACAGAGCAGTTTTCAGAATTAAAGATATCCCAAAGCCTTCAGGTACTATTGCTGGTAAGTCTCAAGGTTCTTTACCAAGAAACAATGTTGAAATTGGTACTGTTAAAGCAGTATTAGAAGATTTTGATTTTGATTTACCTTTAACTGTAACATCATTTAAAATTAAAGTACCAGGTCAAGCAACAGTAAATGTTTCTGGTAGTAGATTAAATGGTCAAGCTAAAGCAGCTTTAAGAAAAGCTAGACGTGGTGATGCTATTCAGATTTTTGATATTAAGTCTAAATCATCAGGGGGACCAAGAATTAAACCAGCTAGTCCAATAGCAATTGAGCTATCTAACTAATCAAACTAAATTTGATTAATAAATTATAAAATAAATTTCAGATGAATTATAAATCTTTATTAGCAGTTGTTTTCGGAGTATGTTTTGCATCTCAATCAGTTGCACAATCTAATATTCTAAATGCTAAATCTCCAGATGAGATTGGTGTAAGAACAGAGGAACAAATAGCATTAGATAATGATAGACCATTAGAATATGGTTATGTTGATGATAGAGATATTATGTTTGCAAAAATGACTTGGGAGAAAGTTGTTTTAGACGAGCGTGTAAACTTTCCATTATATTATCCTGTTGATACTAATAATATAGGTAGTGAAAGACGTTCTCTATTTGATGTTCTAACTAAGGCTATCGATGAAGGTAAAATTGAAAATGTTTATAACGATTCATATTTTACTGGTAGACGTACTAAAAAAGAATTAGAGCAAATTAGAACAGCAGTTGATACTATGGATATTGGTTACGATCAGTTAAATGCTGATGGTTTTGTAGATCCTGAGTATATTACAACTACAACTATTGCTTCTTATGATGTATCAGCATACTTAATCAAAGGGTTATGGTATTTTGATAAGCGTCAAGGTGAATTAAAATATAGATTGTTAGGTCTTGCTCCAGCTGCACCAGATGTTAACTACGTTAACTCAAATGATGAAGCTAACAAAGAGCCAATTCCTTTATTTTGGATTTTCTATCCAGATGCAAGAAGTATTTTACATGAGTCTAAAGCTTTTAATGCTAAAAATAGTGCAATGCCTTTTTCTTTTGATCACATATTAAACTCTAGACGTTTTAATAGTGTAATTTATAAAGAAGAAAACGTATTTGGAGACAGAAAAGTTGAAGATTATGTTGCAGAAAATGCTTTAATGCAATTATTAGAGTCTGAAAGAATAAAAGAAAAAATTAGAAACTTTGAGTTAGACATGTGGTCTTACTAAGTTACACACTAATTAATATTTTAAAAAACGCTCACTTTTAAGTGAGCGTTTTTTGTTTTTATTCAGATTAGATTTTTGATTTATTTATCAATATTTTTGTATCATGAAAGTAGATTATATAGTTGTAGGTTGCGGTTTAGCAGGATTATCTTTTTGCGAAAAATTATTAGAGAATAATAAATCTTTTATAGTCATAGATAATAATTCTCAGCAATCTTCGGTTGTTGCAGGTGGATTATATAATCCAGTAACTTTAAAACGTTTTACTCCAGTTTGGAAAAGTGAAGAACAGTTAGCTACAGCTTTACCTATTTACAAACTCTTAGAACAAAAATTAAATTCTACTTTAGATTATAAGATTCCTGTTAAAAGACGATTTACGTCCCTAGAAGAGCAAAATAATTGGTTTTCTGCTTCAGACAAAAAAGGACTAAAACCATTTATTAATACTGATCTTTTTGTTAATAACAACCCTTATATTGATGCTAATTTTAAATTAGGTGAAGTCTTTCAAACGGGAAGATTAGATACCAAGAAACTTATTGAAAATTATAAAAAATGGCTTTCTGATAATAATCTTCTTATTTCAGAAACCTTTAATTATGATGCGTTAATCCTAGATGAATCAAAAGTAATTTATCAACATATTACAGCAAAGCACATTGTCTTTGCTGAAGGTTTTGGTATGAAACAAAATCCATATTTTAAAGATTTACCACTTTCAGGTACTAAAGGTCAGTTGTTAACTATTCATGCTCCAGAGTTAAAATTAGATTATGTGTTAAAATCCAGTGTATTTGTTATTCCTTTAGGTGAGGATTTATATCGTGTAGGCTCTACTTATGAGCAAAAAGATAAAACGAACACTATCACTGAGGACGCAAAGGAAATGTTATTAAACAAGCTTAAAACGTTTGTTAAATGCGATTTTGAAATCATTAATCAAGTTGCTGGAATTAGGCCAACTGTTAAAGATCGTAAACCTTTGGTAGGTAAGCATCCAACAATACCAAACATGTATTTGTTTAACGGTTTAGGGTCACGAGGCGTTATGATTGCTCCATATGTTGCTGACCAACTATTCAATTTTATTGAAAATAATGGAAGTTTAGATACAGAGATTGACTGTAGTCGTTTTTTTTAAACTAATCTTTTTTTGCTAATTTTTTGTCATAACTCATAAAAATATTAATCCAAATATTTCTAGAAAGCCTAACTATTATTGGATAAAATACTACTAATGTAAATATAATAGCAACAAACGCTGTGGTTGTACTGCTTCCTAAAAATACATAACTTATTATAAATGCAGCAACTGCAAAAGCTATACCTACTCCATAACTAACATACATTGAACCATAAAAAAAGGAAGGTTCAATTTTATATTTTGTATCACAATTACTGCAACGTTCATGCATACTAAATAGCTTACTTATAGCATAAGGATTAGGGTTTGTATACATAGATTGTTCGTGACATTTTGGACATGTACCTGTAAAAATTGAATATAATTTAGAGCCTTTTTTAAACATAATATTTGTGTACTTTTGCCTTTTGTAATTAGAAGAACAAAAATATAACTTCTAATTTTTATATTAAGTAACATAAGTCACAATTCAATGCTAAACATTCATAATTTATCAATTTCATTTCAAGGAGAATATCTTTTTGAAGACATCACTTTTAAATTAGGAAATGGTGACCGAGTTGGTCTTATAGGTAAAAATGGTGCAGGTAAGTCTACCATGCTTAAAATTTTATCTAAAGAAATGGAGCCTGATTCAGGTCAAATTGCTGCAGATAAAACTTTGAAAATTGGTTTTTTAAAACAGGATATAGACTTTATTTTGGGTCGTACTGTTCTTGAAGAATCATATCAAGCTTTCACTGAAATTAAAGAGATTGAAGCTAAAATAGAACATATAAATACACAATTAGCAGAACGTACAGATTATGAGAGTGAAGCTTATCACGATCTAATGGTTGAGTTAAGTGATATCCAGCATCAATATGAAATTTTAGGTGGTTATAATTATCAAGGTGAAACCGAAAAAATATTACAAGGTTTAGGTTTTAAACGTGAAGATTTTAATAAACTTACAGATACTTTTTCTGGTGGTTGGCGTATGCGTATTGAGTTGGCCAAATTATTACTTCAAAATAACGATGTTTTACTTCTGGATGAGCCAACTAACCACTTAGATATTGAGTCTATTATTTGGTTAGAAAGTTTCCTTAAAAATTATTCAGGTGCAGTAGCAATTGTATCTCACGATAAAATGTTTTTAGACAATGTTACAAATCGTACTATCGAAATTAGCTTAGGACGTATTTATGACTACCCAAAACCTTACACGCAATATTTAGTCTTAAGAGAAGAAATTAGAACACAACAATTAGCCTCTCAAAAAAATCAACAAAAGCAAATTGAACAAACTGAAAAGCTAATAGAAAAATTTCGTGCCAAAGCTAGCAAAGCAACTATGGCACAATCTTTAATTAAAAAATTAGATAAAATTGATCGTATTGAGGTTGATGAAGATGATAATAGCGTAATGACTTTAAACTTTCCAGTATCAATTACTCCAGGAAAAGTTGTGGTTGAGGCTAATAATATCTCTAAAAGTTATGGAGACAATCACGTATTATCTGGTGTTGATTTAATGATTGAGCGTGATGTTAAAACAGCTTTTGTTGGTCAAAACGGTCAAGGAAAATCTACTTTGGCAAAAATCTTAGTAGGAGATTTAAAACATGAAGGAGAATTAAAGTTAGGTCATAATGTACAAATAGGATATTTTGCACAGAACCAAGCAGAATATTTAGACGGAAATAAAACCGTTTTAGATACAATGATTGATGCAGCTAATGAAACTAACAGAAGTAAAGTTAGAGATATTTTAGGTTCATTTTTATTTAGAGGTGAAGAAGCAGATAAATATGTTAGAGTTTTATCTGGAGGTGAGCGTAACCGTTTAGCATTAGCAAAACTAATGTTACAACCGTTTAATGTGCTAATAATGGATGAGCCAACCAACCATTTAGATATAAAATCTAAAAATGTTTTAAAAGATGCTTTGCAACGTTTTGAAGGAACATTAATTTTAGTATCTCACGATAGAGATTTTTTACAAGGTTTAACAAGCACTTTGTTCGAATTTAAAGACGGAAATATTAAAAAATATTTAGGTGATATTGATTATTATTTAGAACAACGTAATGTAGAAAACCTTAGAGAGGTTGAAAAACGTACAGTTGTAAAAACGGAAGCTAAAGAAACACCTAAACAGTCATACGAAGACCAAAAGAAGCAAAAATCATTAAACAACAGATTAAGTAATTGCGAGTCTAAAATCGCACAGCTTGAAAAAGATATAAAAGATATTGATGTAGAATTAGCTGTTAATTATGACGAAACCGTTGCTAAACCTAACTTTTTTGAACGATATCAAGCTAAAAAAGATAAATTAGAGCAATTAATGGAAGATTGGGAAAATATAACGCTACAATTAGAACAATTTTAACATCAGTCTTTTAGCTTTTTTTTAACGTTTAACCTTTAAACTATAAACTAATTTTGCGGTCATACCATCAAAACCAAATTCATGCGCAAAATTATCCTTTCAATTTTAGGTGTTCTTTTTATTATAGGTGCTTTTATAATTGCAAAAAATCTTATTGATAACAAAAATAAGCCAAGACCAGTAGCTGCAAAAGTTATTAAAACTGTTTTTACAGATACGGTTAAAAATACAACCATTCCTATTGTAATTCCTGCTAATGGTAATCTTACAGCAAAACAACGTGTAGAAATCTATTCAGAAGTGCAAGGCGTTTTTCGTAATGGTAGCTATTTGTTTAAACCTGGTCAAACGTATCGTAAAGGTCAAACCTTAATTCGTGTTGATGCTTCAGAGTATTATGCAAGTGTACAATCTTCAAAAAGTGACTTGTACAATTCAATAGCTGCAATAATGCCAGATTTAAGATTAGATTTTCCAGATATATTTTCAAAATGGCAATCCTATTTAAATAGTTTCGATTTAAATAAAACAACACCCAAGTTACCAGAAATGAGTTCTGATAAAGAAAACTATTTCATAACAGGTCGTGGTATTATTACAAGCTATTACAATGTAAAAAATTTAGAACAGCGTTTGTCTAAGTACACTATATCTGCTCCCTTTAATGGTATTTTAACCGAAGCTTTAGCAACAGAAGGTTCTTTAATTAGAAGTGGTCAAAAGTTAGGCGAATTTATTAATCCTTCTGTTTATGAAATGGAAGTATCAATAAGTAAAACATTTGCTAATATTTTAAAAGTAGGTGAAAGTGTAGCTTTAACTAATTTAGATAAAACGGAAAGTTATACAGGAAAGGTGTCTAGAGTAAACGGAAGCATTGATGCTAACACACAAACCATTACAGCTTTTATAGAGGTGACAGATGATGACCTAAAAGAAGGTATGTATCTTGAAGCTAATTTAAATGCTAAAAGTATTGACAATGCAATTGAGATTAATAGAAATCTATTAACGGATAATCAAGAAATATTTGTCATAAAAGATTCTATCCTTGATGTAATACCAGCTAAACCTGTACATTTTTCTGATACCAAAGTCGTGTTGCAAGACGTACCAAACGGAACAGTTATTTTAAAGCGTCAAGTACCAGGAGCTTATTCTGGTATGATTGTAAAACCTTTTGTAGAAACAAAAGACAACTAAATAGCATACTATAATGAGAAAAATAATTAGCTATTTTATAAAATACCATGTTGCAGTAAATGTATTTATTATTGCATTTGCAATATTTGGTATTCTTGGATATTCGTCTTTAAAATCTTCGTTTTTTCCATTAACAGAATCTAAGATAATCAATGTTAGTATTGCTTATCCAGGAGCTTCACCTCAAGAAATTGAAGAAGGTATTGTACTTCAAATAGAAGAAAATTTAAAAGGACTTAAAGGGGTAGATCGTGTCACATCTGTGTCAAGAGAAAACAGCGGAACCATTACTGTAGAAATCGAAAAAGGTGAAAACCTAGATTTCATGTTACTAGAAGTTAAAAATGCGGTAGATAGAGTTCCAACGTTTCCTACAGGTATGGAGCCATTAGTAGTTTCTAAACAAGAAGCAGTTAGAGAGACTATTTCTTTCGCTTTAAGCGGAAAAGAGATTCCGTTAGCCACATTAAAACAATTAGGTCGTCAAGTTGAAAACGATTTACGTGCTATTGAAGGTATTTCTCAAATAGAAGTAACAGGTTATCCAGAAGAAGAGATAGAAATTGCTGTAAATGAAGGAAGCTTATTAGCCTATAACTTAACTTTTACCGATGTTGCCAATGCTGTAAGTACGTCTAACATATTAGTAACAGGTGGAAATATAAAAACAGAAGCCGAAGAGTATTTGATTAGAGCTAATAACAAACAATATTATGGCGCAGAATTTTCTAATATTATTGTAAAAGCCTCAGCAGATGGTAAAGTGGTACGATTAAAAGACGTTGCTGTAATCAGAGATCGTTTTTCTGAAACACCAAATGCATCTTATTTTAATCAAGAGTTATCTGTAAATGTTTCGGTAACCAGTACTAATAACGAAGACTTAATTTCATCTGCAGATAAAGTTAAGGAGTATATCACAAGTTTTAATCAAAAATATAATAACATACAATTACATATTGTAAGAGATTTATCTATAACACTTAATCAGCGTACAGATTTATTGACAGAAAACGCAATAGTTGGGATGATTTTGGTATTGGTGTTTTTATCATTATTCCTTAACACACGTTTAGCCTTTTGGGTAGCTTTTGGTTTGCCAATTTCGTTTTTAGGAATGTTTATTTTTGCAGGACAATTTGATGTCACAATTAATGTATTATCATTATTTGGTATGATCATCGTTATTGGTATTTTGGTGGATGATGGTATTGTAATTGCAGAAAACATTTACCAACATTTTGAAAAAGGTAAAACGCCAAAACAAGCTGCGTTGGATGGGACAATGGAAGTTATTCCTCCTGTAGTTTCGGCTATTATTACTACGTTACTAGCCTTTTCATTATTCTTGTTTTTAGATAGTCGTATTGGTGAGTTTTTTAGCGAAGTTTCAGTCATAGTAATTTTAACTTTAGTAGTGTCTTTAGTTGAAGCATTAATTATTTTACCAGCTCACTTAGCACATTCTAAAGCATTACAACCACAAGTAGAAGAAGAAAATCCTTCAAAGATGAAGCAGTTTTTTGCTAAAATGAGAGGGATTAATAGAGCAGGAGATAAATTTATGGGTTATTTAAGAGATAAAGTGTATGCTCCAGCCCTAGATTTTGTGCTTCAATTTAAAGTGTTATCCTTAGGTATATTTGTTGCATTACTAGTTTTAACTTTTGGATCAATAGGAGGAGGTATAATTGGAGTGACACTATTTCCAAGTGTAGCTAGTGATAGGGTTTCAGTTCAATTAGAAATGCCTAATGGAACAAATGTTAAGGTTACAGATTCAATAATTTCTATGATTGAAGAAAAATCATTCATAGTAAATGAAGAATTAAGCGAAAAATATTTAAAAGGAACGGGTAAAAAGCTTTTTGAAAATACAATTTTAAGTATCAATAGTAGCTCAAGTGCCACTCTTAGATTAAATATGTTACCAGGAGAAGAACGTCCAGATGCTATAAAATCGTCAATGGTTTCTAATCGTTTAAGAGAGTTAGTTGGACCAGTAATAGGAACAGAAAGTTTAATTTTTGGTTCTGGTGGTAATTTTGGAGGTAGTCCAGTATCTGTATCCTTGTTAGGTAATAATATCGAAGAGCTTAAAGCATCTAAACTAGAACTTAAAGCTTACCTGTCTACCAATCCACTATTAAAAGATATTGAGGATAATGATCCTGCAGGAATTAAAGAAATTAGATTACAACTTAAAGAAAGTGCCTATCTATTAGGTTTAGATTTAAGAACAGTAATGTCACAAGTACGTTCTGGTTTTTTTGGATCACAAGCACAACGTTTTCAACGTGGACAAGACGAAATTAGAGTTTGGGTACGTTATGACAGACCAAACCGTAATTCGATAAACGATTTAGACGACATGCGTATTTTAACACCAACTGGTGAGCGTGTAAATTTAAAAGACATTGCTAATTATAGTATAGCTAGAGGAGATGTAGCAATAAATCACCTAGAAGGTTTAAGAGAAATTAGGGTGTCTGCAGATTTAAAAGATCCAAGTACAAGTACGACAGATATTTTAGACGATATTAAAAATAATTTCATTCCTAATTTGCAATCAAAATACCCAACTATAAAAGCATCTTACGAAGGTCAAAATCGTGAAAAAGACAAATTAGTAAGTTCTTTAAGTAAAGCCGGAATACCAATATTGCTATTAATTTACGTTACAATTGCTTTTACTTTTAGAAGTTATAGTCAACCTATATTGTTACTTTTATTAGTGCCTTTTAGTATGACTGCTGTAGCTTGGGGACACTGGATTTTAGGATTTCCGGTTAATGTATTATCCTTACTAGGTATTATCGCTTTAATTGGTATTATGGTTAATGATGGCTTAGTATTGATAGGTAAGTTTAATAGTAATTTAAAAGAAGGTATGGCTTTTGATTTGGCGTTATCTGAAGCTGGTAAATCAAGATTTAGAGCCATATTTTTAACCTCATTAACAACTGTCGCTGGTTTAGCACCATTATTATTAGAAAAAAGTAGACAAGCTCAGTTTTTAAAACCTATGGCAATTTCAATATCATTTGGTATTGCTTATGCAACAATATTAACCTTATTAGTTTTACCATTGTTTTTATCGTTTAGTAATACTATTAAGCAAAAAACAAAATGGTTAATTACAGGAGATAATATAACTAAAGAAGAAGTAGAACGTGCAATTAAAGAACAAAATGAAGAAAATGAACATTAATAAAAGCCTTTTACTTCTAGTATTATTGTGTGGTGCTTCAATTGTAAATGCACAACAAATTTTAACTCAAGAAGACGCTGTAAAATTAGCTTTAGATAATAACTACGGAATCAAAATTGCCAAAAATGATGTTGAAGTCGCTAATAACAATACAAGTATTTTAAATTCTGGTTATTTACCAACGGTTACTGCAGCTGCAGGTGCCACTTATAATTTAGATAATACTGAAGCAGAGTTTTCTAATGGAACAGATCCTACTGTACTAAATGGAGCAGAAAGTGACCGTTATAATGCATCAATAAGCCTTAATTATACCATTTTTGATGGATTAGGTAGACGTTATAATTACGAAAGTTTGAAAGAACAATACCAGTTGTCAGAACTTCAAGCCAGAGAAACTATAGAAAATACAATTACTCAATTGTTTTCTGTATATTATAGTGTTGCACAGTTAACTGAAAATTTAGAGGCTTTAAAAGAAACCTTAGCAGTTTCAAAAGATAGATTAGTACGTGCAGAATACCAGTTTGAATACGGACAAAATACTAAGTTAGGGGTTTTAAATGCGGAAGTAGATATTAATAATGATAGTATCAACATCATTTCGTCATATCAAGATCTTAAAAATGCCAAACGTGATTTAAATGTTGTTTTAGGCAATACTTTAGATAATGATTTTACTGTAAATACTGAAGTTAACTTTGCTTTACAATTTCAACGAGATAGTTTATTTGAACAAGCTAAAATAAGAAACGTTGCTTTATTACAAACCGAAAAAAATATTGCTATTAGTCAATTAAGTATAAAATCTAATCAATCGGGTTATTTACCAACATTAGGATTATCTGGTACCTACGGATGGAATAAAAACAATAACAATGCAGCATCATTCGTGTCTGTTAGTACAAGTACAGGTTTATCTGCTGGATTAAATTTATCATGGAATATCTTTGATGGAGGAAGAACAAAAACCAATGTTAGAAATGCTAAAGTTAATTTAGAAACTCAAAAACTTCAAAAAGAAAATATCCTAAAAGGTATAAAACGTGATTTTGATAACGCTTGGGAAGATTACACTAATAAATTGAAAATCTTTAATATACAAAAGCAAAACATTATCACTTCACAAAATAATTTTGAACGTACTCAAGAGCAGTTTAAGATAGGTCAAGTCAATTCAATCGAGTTTAGACAAGCACAACTTAACCTCTTAAATGCAGAATTAAGCCGAAATAATGCTAAATACGATGCTAAATTAGCCGAATTGCAATTACTACAATTGAGTGGTCAATTACTAAATGTAGATTTTTAAATTACTGATTTACAGATTGTTTTCACCGAATGATTTTCTATTACTTTTTAGAAATCACTTTTAAACACACGTTTTTAAAGCGTTTTCTTCTTAATTGGTGTCTTTTGTCGATTTTATTTGTTTTTAAGCCTGTCAAAAGGTATATTTGATACAGTTAATCCTAAATCATCAACATGAAAACGATAAAACTTACTTTAGCAGCACTTCTTTTTACTTGCCTAACTATTGCAGGAGTATCAAATTCTGAAAAGGAAGCATTAATAGCTTTGTATGAAAATACAAATGGAGCAGAGTGGAACAATTCATGGGATTTAAACACGTCAATAGATACTTGGCATGGAGTAACTGTAGTAGATTCTAAGGTTGTAAGTTTAAACTTATCTTTTAATAATCTTCAAGGTACTATACCTACAGAGATTGGGCAATTAAGTAACTTACAAGTTTTAAACCTTAGTTTTAATAAGCTTACAGGAGATTTACCAGAGTCAATTGCTAACTTACAAAAACTATATTCTCTTCAATTATTTTTAAATCAATTTGAAGGAGAAATTCCAAGTTGGATTGGTAACATGACTAACTTAGAAGCTTTAGCTTTATATAGTAACAAGTTCTCAGGAACTATTCCTCAATCTATTACGCAGCTTAAAAAGTTAAAATCGTTAGAATTAGGAAGTAACTTTTTAACAGGTAAAATCCCTTTTGAAATAAATAATTTAACAGAACTTAAAAAATTAAGTTTATTAGATAATCAGTTAATAGGTCAAATTCCAGAAACAATAGTAGAGTTAACTAATTTAGAAGAGTTAGTATTATCAAGTAATAATCTTACTGGAAGATTACCATTTGAGTTATCTCAATTATCTAAATTAAAATTGATAATGGTTAGTGATAACCTACTAAATAATGATTATGTAACTGTTGTTGATGATGCACCAAATAAAGTAACATTATTCTTAGAAGACACAACATTAGCAGCAAATAAAGAGTAACTTTTAGTTAAATATATGTTTAAAATAGTCAACCTTTGGTTGGCTATTTTTATTTTTGGTAAAAAGTAAACCTATGTTTGAACATTATTTTCAATGTCCTTATTGTTGGGAAACTATCTCAATGTTACTTGATTCTAGCGTCTCAAAACAAACTTATATAGAAGATTGTGAGGTTTGTTGTAATCCAATACAGCTAACGCCACAATTTTTAGAATCAGAATTAGTTGGTTTTGAAGCGATTAATATTGAGCAATAAAAAAAATACATTTTTTGCTTGTTATATCTAAAAAGGGTTGTATATTTGCAGTCCGAAACAATTAGGTCGACATTATGAACCGATAGTTAAAAGCTAAATTAATTGTTACGAATATTAAATCGCGGGATAGAGCAGTAGGTAGCTCGTCGGGCTCATAACCCGAAGGTCACTGGTTCGAGTCCAGTTCCCGCTACTAAGTAAAGCTTCACAGAAATGTGAAGCTTTTTTTATTTTATTTCTTTTAGATTATAATATTGTATTTAGCTAGTGTAATATTTTTAAATTTGAATACTATTATTCAAACATTCATTATTTAGCTAAATAAACTTGGGTTTTCTTTTAAAGCTTCAATAGTGTATTGGTAACCATGATTAAAAATAGCCTCAATTTTATTCATTTCAAATGTGCTATAATTAATAAGTTCTTCTGGATAAATAATTAGATCACAATATTTAAATTTTACCATAGACTCTGAAGCTACTTTAATTTTGTACGCTCTATCTACAACAGAGTAGGAGTGTCTTAAATCTTTTATGCTTATTTTTTTTAGGGATTTACATATACACCAATAATTTTATCACATTCTTGTTGTAAAGGCTCAACAGGAAAGTTGTTTAATGTACCTCCATCAATATAAAATTTACCATTAATTTCTATGGGTGTAAATACACCAGGAAATGATGCAGATGCTATTATAGGTTTAATTAATTGTCCTTTTTTAAAAATTTTTAGGGTACCATCAATAACATTTGCTGCAGTAATGTATAAGGGTTTCTGTAAAGCATTAAATTCGTCAATAGGAAAGAAGGCTTCTAGGTCTTCATAAAATTTATCAGAATTTATAAAACCTGGTTTGTTTCTAGCATATCGTGTGGTTTTAAAAATTGAAACACTTTTAAAAAAAGTCAGAATGTCTGACCAATGTACACCTGCAGCATACAATGCGCCAACAATAGCACCTGCACTTGTACCAGAAATATGGGTTGGTTTAATGTTGTGTTCTTCTAATGCTTTAATCACGCCAATGTGTGCGGCACCTCTTACTCCACCACCTGATAATACTAAGCCTATATTCATTTTTTTGCTAACTTAATAGTTGTTATTTAAATCTATTGTTTTATTAAATCAAATTTAATTAATCCACCATCAATTGATGCTTTAGTTAAAAGACCATCTGTGTAATGAAAAATTCCAGCTTTACCTTTTTCGTTTATTTTTTTGTAAACATGATTTCCCATAGCAATAATACTATTAAACTGTCCTGTTTGTTCAGAATAGCATTTACTGATGTTTATGGGTTCGTTAAAATATAACTGAATAGTAGAAAAATTAATTACAGCATCAATAGTTTCTTCATTTTTACCATCTATTAATACTTTATAGTTGCCATCTGTTTTTTTTGTTTTTGTACTAGTATGCGGATTATTATTAACTATAATTTTTACATCTGCAGTTTCAAGATTATTGGATTTAAACGTAACATCATAATTATATTTAACAATAATATTTTTAATAATTTTAGCTTCAATTGTAGTTGCGCTTTGATAGTTAATACTATTATTTGTTGTCGTTTTGGTGGCTTTAAGATTGCCAATAATTTTATTGTTTCTTACAACATTAAAATTTATGGTGTTTTTTTTAGGTGTAGTAAATACGGTAAAACCGAATAAAAAAACACTAGTAATTATAAGTATTAAGGTGCGCATATTTTATAAATTGAATAGACTTATGGTGTCTAAACTTACAACAAATTACAATAATTTTTATAAATAGAAATCTAATGTTTATCATCTAAACTTAAGTTTAACTTTAATTTAAAAGCATAAAAAAAGCCTGACTTGATAGTCAGGCTTTTTTATTAATATTATCTAAAAATTATTTTGTTGTAATAGGAAACTCTGCAATTGTAGTATCCCATCCAATTTTTAAATGTACTGTGTTTTTTGAAGCTTCATATAAAGCAATAGATAAGTTTTCAATAACTTTATCACTTTTAGTAACAGGTACAGTCACACTAGCAACATCCTTGCTAGCATCATAACCATAATTTCCCCAACCATCTAAAACAGTGTTTAATTTTAAAGTCCACTCTGTAGCAGTAGGTATTACTATAATAGTGTAACGTCCAGCTTTGATGTTTTTACCTCCAAAAGTCACATCATTATTAAATAAAATTTCAGTAGACTCGTTAGCACCAACTCTCCAAGCTTCACCAAATTTAAGTAACTCTCCAAAAACGACTCTGTCTTTTTTTGCAGGTCTAGAATAAGTTACACGTATTTGTGGTTCTAAAGCAGTTTTTTCAGCCTCTGTTTTCTTAAAAGCTCTGTGTGGTGCTCCATCAGGATAGTATGCACGATCCATTGGGCTTTTATCCATTTTCTTAAACTCTTGTGCATTAACAGTAGATGCTGTTACAATAATTGCGATAATAAATAATAATTTTTTCATTTTAGTTGTTATTTAGATTAATTATATTTTCTGTTTTTATTGTTGAAAGTTCTTTAAGCTCACCAGCTTCATATAACTTAGGTAAATCCTTTAAAGGTGTTCCAACTTTAGCTTCGTAATTAACATAATCTTGAAACGTAATGCCATCAATAATTCTTGTGTTAAAAGCACTTCTAAATCTTACACCACCTTTGTTTACTTTATAGCTGTAAGCTAAATAGTCTATTTTTTTAGTGTTTTTATTAATCCAATAATTAAAGACATCATCATGATCTTCTCCACCACCAGCTTCGTCAAATGTCACTTCAATGACATCATAAGATTTGTTTTTTATAGTCGTGGTTTCAATAAACTTGGTGTTAACCGCTTTGTCATTTAATTTGTAAGGTAAAGTCGCAAAATATATCACCGAATTAATAGCTCCTGTTGCGCTATTAATATCCTTTTTACTTAATGTTACAGCACTATCATTTATGGTTCTAAAAAACGTTCCGTTTTTTAAGACATCTGTAATTTGTTTACCTTCTTTTTGGTAGCTTTTAGTGTACTTAAAGTCTAAACCGTTATTTTTAAATTGGTAGTTTACACCTCTAAAACTAAAGGCATAGTTAGCAGAATCAAACAATGGACCACCATGTGCAGCTATTGTAGCTTTTAAAATGGTTTCCGAAGGACTTAAACCAACCTCTTTAGACGTTGTAATTGGGGCTTTTTCTGTTAAGGTCTCTTTTTTTGTAGTCTTATTATTGCAAGCACAAAATAAAAGTATTACAAATGTGATTATTACGGATTTTAAGGTTGACATTGGGATATTTTTATATAAAACTAATGGATTTGTCGTTTTAAAACACAGACCTTTCAGTTAATTAATAAAACTTTAAGACATTACTTGGACTTATAAATTTGAAAAAAGAAGAATTAATTCTAAACTCAAAATATTTTACTTTTGTAAAATGGTAGATAATTTTGAAAATGAATATTTCGGAATAGGTATTCAAAACGGAAAAACACCCGAAAACTTAGGCGTCCTTTGGCGTACAGCACAAAATTTAGGTGCTAGTTATATTTTTACTATCGGAAACAGATATGCTAAACAAGCTTGTGATACGCATAATGCAGTAAAGGCAATGCCATATTTTCATTATAAAACTTTTGAAGATTTTTATAATAACATACCCAAAGGAGCAAGGTTAGTAGGTGTTGAGTTGGATGACACAGCTGTAGACCTAGAAACCTTCCATCATCCCAGACGTTGTGTCTATTTATTAGGAGCAGAAGACCATGGATTATCTAAGGAAGCTATTGAAAAAAGCCATTTTTTAGTTAAATTTAAGTCAGAATTAAGTTTAAATGTAGCTGTTGCGGGAAGTATTGTGATGTATGATAGAGGAATAAACAAACCAAGGTCGTAACTTTGCGTTCTATTAAATTAAAGTAAAATGAAACATAAAGCAGGTTTTGTAAACATAATCGGAAATCCAAATGTGGGTAAATCTACATTAATGAATGCGTTTGTTGGTGAAAAGTTATCCATAATCACCTCTAAAGCTCAAACAACTAGACATCGTATTTTAGGGATTGTAAATGGTGAGGATTTTCAGGTGGTATTAAGTGATACACCAGGTATTATAAAACCAGCTTATGAGCTGCAAGCCTCAATGATGGATTTTGTAAAATCTGCTTTTGATGATGCTGATGTTTTAATTTACATGGTAGAAATTGGTGAAAAAGAATTAAAAGATGATGCTTTTTTTAATAAAATCACCAATGCTAAAATCCCTGTTTTATTACTTTTAAACAAAATAGATAAATCTAATCAAGAGCAGTTAGAAGAGCAAGTACAATCTTGGTCGGCAAAAGTACCAAATGCTGAAATTATTGCAATATCTGCTTTAGAAGGCTTTAATGTTAAAGAAGTTTTTGATCGTATTATCGAGCTGTTACCAGAGTCGCCTGCATTTTATCCAAAAGACCAATTAACAGATAAGCCAGAACGCTTTTTTATAAACGAAACGATTCGTGAAAAAATCTTAATGCATTACAAAAAGGAAATCCCTTATGCAGTAGAGATTGATACTGAAGAGTTTTTTGAAGAAGAACAAATTATACGTGTAAGATCTGTAATTATGGTAGAGCGTGAAACTCAAAAAGGAATCATAATTGGTCATAAAGGATCTGCTTTAAAACGTGTAGGTGTCGAGGCTAGAAAAGATTTAGAAAAGTTTTTTGGTAAGCAAATTCACTTAGAATTGTATGTGAAAGTTAACAAAAACTGGAGAAGCAATCAACGTCAGTTAAAACGTTTTGGTTACAATCAGTAAGCAATTTTAATGTTATCGTCATTTAGGCTTAACTTTTGGTTAAAGCTATAGTTTCATCTTTATGGTTTACATAAAAACCAACTAAAAATGAAACATTTAAAACACACATTACTATTATTTTCGTCTTTACTATTATTACATTGTTCTGATGATGACGATGGTAATGTAGATATCATTATTGATCCAGTTAATACTGAAGTTAATTTTCAATACAAAACTACTATTAATGTTGGAGGAGAAGCTTCTGCAGAGATTTCAGCATTTGACGCTTCTACAAACAAGTTATTTGTAACTAATGCAGAATTAAACGAAATTTCAGTTTATAATATTTCAGATTTAGACGTGCCAGTTCAAGAGTCTTCAATAAGTTTAAATGCTTTTGGTGCACCTAATAGTGTTGCTGTTCTTAACGGAAAATTAGCAGTAGCAGTTGAAGCTTCAACAAAACAAAACCCTGGACAAATACATGTATATAATACTTCAGATTTATCTTTAGATAATCAATATACTGTTGGTGCTTTACCAGATATGGTTACGTTTTCAAAAAATGGTAATTATATTTTATCTGCTAATGAAGGTGAGCCTAACGATGATTATACAATAGATCCAATGGGAACAGTTAGTATCATAGATTTAAACGACGATACGGTTACCACATTAGATTTTTCAACCTTTACGTCCCAAGAAGCTAATTTAACGTCTCAAGGCTTTAGAATTTTTGGTCCAAATGCAACTTTAGTAGAAGATGTAGAGCCAGAATATATAGCTATTTCTGACGACTCTCAAACTGCTTGGGTCTCTTTACAAGAAAATAATGGTATTGCTAAAATTAATTTAATCACTAAAGTGATTGAAGCTATTTATCCTTTAGGTTATAAAGACTATAATTTAGCTCAAAACTCAATTGATGCTAGTGATAAAGATGAAGTGACAGAACTTAAAAATTGGCCTGTAAAAGGTATTTATATGCCAGACGCTATCGTGTCTGTAAATATTAACGGAACAGATTATGTGATTTCTGCTAACGAAGGCGATTCTAGAGACTACGATGGTTTTAGTGAAGAAGAGCGTTTAAAAGATTTAACTTTAGACCCAACAGTATTTCCTGCAACATTAGATTATTTAGCAGACGAGAATCTTGGACGCTTAAAAACAACGACAACGTTAGGAGATATTGATAATGATGGAGATATAGACGAGATATATAGTTATGGAGCTCGTTCTTTTTCAATATGGAATGCAAATGGATCTCAAGTGTATGATAGTGGTAATGATATTGCGACTCAAATTTTAGCTAATACTCCAAGTCGTTTTAATTGGGATTGGGAAGATAACGAAAACGATAAACGTAGCGATGATAAAGGTGCAGAACCAGAAAGTGTTACTGTTTTAAATATCGCAGACCAACGTTATATTTTATTTGTTGGTTTAGAAAGAAATTGTCAAGTCATGGTTTATGACATAACAAATCCAGCAGCTCCTACTTTTTTATCTATTTTATCTCATGATGGAGATTATGCTCCAGAAGGTTTATTAGTTGTACCAGCAGCAGATAGTCCAACCGGAAAAGATTTATTAATTGTATCTAATGAGGATAGTGGGACAGTTAGTTTCTACGAGAATCAGCAGTAGTAATACATTTTAACTCATGTAAAAAAGCTTCAGTTTAATCTGAAGCTTTTTTTATTCGTCTAAAACAAGGCTCATAAATGTATATAAATTAGTCATTTCAGATTGGTTGGAGGTTTTACTAATTCGACCTGAAAAGTATAACGCAAACCATAAAATAACCATTAATATTATTCCCCAAAGTTGTAAATGGTAATCTACTTTAAGCGCATAATTAGAATATGCCCAAACGCAAAAGGCAATAAATAAACCAGCAATAACAAAATGTAAAAACATAAATAAAGTCCAAACGGTAGGGTTAGGTCCAAATAATCCATACAACTGACTTGTATTATTATTTACTTCATTTATTTCTAAATGTAATTGTGGTGACCAAAAATGCTGTTGTGCTTTTGGTAGTTTAATAAAAACATGATCATCTATTCTTGAGACAATAAATTGGCTTTGGTTATGCTTTTTAGCTTCAAAAGCCTCTAAAACAGTGCTGTGTTTTTTATTTATTTCTATTTTAAATCGTGGTCGTAGCACGACTTGGTTTAAGTTTTCGTTCATAAATATCTCATAATGAAAGTAAAATACTATTTTTTCTCAAACTAAACACTACCTTTGCACTCGCTTACAGGATATGTAATGCATAAAAACTTAAAATTATGAGCAGTATAGTAGCTATCGTCGGAAGACCAAATGTTGGTAAATCTACCTTTTTTAATCGTTTAATACAACGTCGTGAGGCAATTGTCGACGCAGTTAGTGGTGTGACTAGAGATAGACATTACGGAAAAAGTGATTGGAACGGAAGAGAATTTTCTTTAATTGATACAGGAGGATACGTTAAAGGTAGTGATGATATTTTTGAAGCTGAAATTGATAAGCAAGTAGAATTGGCTATTGATGAAGCGGATGCCATAATATTTATGGTAAGTGTAGAAGATGGTGTTACAGGAATGGATGAAGATGTTGCCAAATTACTACGTAAAGTAACAAAACCAGTATTTTTAGTTGTAAACAAAGTAGATAACGGTAAACGTGAAGAGGATGCTGTAGAGTTTTACAACCTTGGACTTGGTGATTATTTTAGTGTTGCAAGTATAAATGGAAGTGGTACTGGAGATTTACTAGATGCTTTAGTAAAAGCTTTACCAGAAAATGAAGAAGAACAAATAGAAGATATTTTACCAAGATTTGCTGTAGTTGGACGTCCAAATGCAGGAAAATCGTCATTTATTAATGCTCTTATTGGTGAAGATAGATATATAGTTACAGATATTGCAGGAACAACTAGAGATGCAATTGATACTAAATATAACCGTTTTGGATTTGAGTTTAACTTAGTGGATACTGCTGGTATCCGTAAAAAATCTAA
This sequence comes from Olleya sp. ITB9, assembly GCF_001315805.1. Lineage (NCBI taxonomy): Bacteria > Pseudomonadati > Bacteroidota > Flavobacteriia > Flavobacteriales > Flavobacteriaceae > Olleya > Olleya sp. ITB9. The sequence continues at coordinate 32,220 of NZ_BCBW01000031.1, read as the reverse complement.
AGTTAAAGAAGATTTAGAGTTTTACTCTGTAATGCGAAGCGTACGTGCAATAGAGCATGCAGATGTTTGTTTATTAGTCGTTGATGCAACAAGAGGTTTTGATGGTCAAATTCAAAATATATTTTGGTTAGCGCAACGTAACCGTAAAGGTATTGTGGTGTTAATTAACAAATGGGATTTAGTAGAAAAGGATCATAAATCTACTACGGAGTTTGAAAAGTATATCAAAAAACAATTAGAGCCTTTTACAGACGTGCCAATTGTATTTATTTCTGCTTTAACAAAACAACGTATTTACAAAGCTATTGAAACTGCTGTTGAGGTTTATAATAACCGTACAAAACGTATTAAAACTAGTGAGTTAAATGAGACGTTGTTGCCTATTATAGATAACTATCCACCACCAGCTTACAAAGGTAAGTTTGTTAAGATTAAGTATATTATGCAACTGCCTACACCACAGCCTCAGTTTGCTTTTTTCTGTAATTTACCTCAATATGTTCGTGAAGGTTATAAGCGTTATTTAGAGAATAAATTACGTGAAATTTATGACTTTAAAGGTGTGCCTATTAGCGTTTACATGCGTAAAAAATAATCATTCTAAATTACTTTTAGCTTTTTTTTAAGATAGATAATTGGATTACAAAGTTATTTTCGTTGAAAATAAATAGCTATTAATCAAGCTGTAACATCAACCAAAAACAATGCGTAACTTAATTATTGTTTGTACACTATTATGTGCAGTATTTTCATTTAGTCAATCCAAAGAATTTAGTATTAAAGGTCAAGTTTTAGACGGTTTAGACCAATCACCTCTAGAAGCTGCTACAGTTTATCTAGAAAGAGCTAAGGATAGCAGCCTGGTAACTTATACTATAACTAATAAAGATGGAAGCTTTGAGCTAGAGGACCAAACCAGTCTAGAAAACCTAAATTTATTAGTGTCTTATGTTGGATATCAATCTTACAAACAAAAAGTAACAATCAATAAATCGGTTATAGATTTAGGAGCTATTAAACTACAAATTAGTAATTCGTTAGATGAAGTTTTAATACAATCATCAGCTCCTGTTACTATCAAAAAAGATACTTTAGAGTTTAATGTCAATTCTTTTAAAACAAAAAAAGATGCGACTGTTGAAGATTTACTTAAGCAATTACCAGGAGTAGAAATTGACGAAGAAGGCAAAATTAAAGTTAATGGTAAAGAGGTCAATAAAATATTAGTAAATGGTAAACCCTTTTTTGGTAATGATCCTTCAATAACAATTAAAAATCTTACTAAAGAAATTATAGAAAAAATTCAAGTTGTAGATACTAAGACTAAAAGTGAAGCTTTTACAGGTGAAGAAGGTGATACAGAAAACAAAACTATAAACCTGACTATTAAAGAAGAAAACAACAAAGGGGTTTTTGGTCGTGTTGCAGGAGGAGTTGGTACTGATGACAGGTATGAATTTGCAGGTATGTTTAATAGGTTTGATAACGACCAACGTATTAGTGTTTTGGTTGGAGGAAATAATATAAACTCTCCTGGATTTAGCTTCGGAGAAATCGAAAAAATGTTTGGTAATGGCGGAAGTACTTGGTTTAATAGTAATGGCTCATTTAGTATTAATGGACGACAATTTGGAGGAGGTCAAGGGATTACAACGTCTAATTTAGCAGGTGCTAATTATGCTGATACTTTTGGCGAAAAAACAGAGGTTTCAGCAGATTATTTTTATTCTAATAGTAATTCTGAAAACGAAACCGCTTCACAACGTGAAACTATTTTATCAGATTCAAGATATTTTTCCAATTCAAATTCTGAATCAGATAGTGATACACAAAGTCACTCCATTAATTCAGATTTTGAAATTAAGATAGATTCGACATTTTTTATTAATATAAAACCATCTTTTTCAAGTTCTACAAGTACAACAACTTATAATAGTAATGACGAAACCTTAAATGAAGATCTAACATTAACCAATCAATCTACTTTAAATTCGTTTGTAGAAAATAAAAGCAATAATTTTTCTAATCAAATTAGTGCAACTAAAAAGTTTGGGTCTAAAGGTGCTTTTATAAGATTTGGAATTAATAATAGTTTTAATGCTTCAGAAAGTGATGACTTTATTAATTCTAATACTGAAGTTTTTGGTGACTCAGCCGAAACTATTAATCGTAATCAATTTACAGATGGCGATAATAACAGTGACAATTTAAGAAGTAATGTTACCTACAGATTACCAATTAAAGAAAAAGAGTTTTTTGTAAATTTTGAATACGAATACCAACGTAATAATGACCAAAACAAGCAAAGTACCTTTGATTATAATAATACATCAAATCAATATGACGTGTTTAATGAAGCTTTAAGTACTGATTTTGAATATACAGATACTAAAAGTGTGCCTGGAGTTAGTTTAAGTTACCGAAAAGAAAAATGGTCTGCTAGAGTTGGTGCAGACTATGTGTTACGTACACTTAAAAATGAAGACGGTTTAAGACCGCAGTTTAATGTTGAAAGAGACTTTAATGCAATCGAATTGAACTCTAATTTTAATTATAGATTTAGTAAAAAAGCATCAATTTATGCAAGTTATAGGTTGTCAAACAGACCACCAGCTTTAAGACAATTACAAGCTTTTGAGGATGTGTCAAACCCTTTAAATACAGTTGTTGGTAATCCAAATTTAGAACCAACAAATGAGCATAGATTATATATGGGTTTCAATGCTTATAATTGGAAAGAGCGTACAGGTTTTTATATTTATGCAAATGTGTCAAAAAATCAAAATGCTGTAGTGTCTAGAACAACAATAGATTCTGAAACTTTAAAACGCACAACTACTTATGACAATGTTAATGGTAACCACAATGGTTATTTTGGAATTGATTACAGTAAGAAGTTTAAAATAGACTCTGTACAATCTGTGAGATTTAAAATAGGTAACTGGTCAAATTTCTCAAAAAACATTAATTATAATAATAATGTGCAATATGCTAGTAATGTTTTTGCTTACAATCCTAATGTTGGTATTGACTATATTTATAACGATGTGTTTGAGTTTAAACCACGTTACCGATTAACAATTACTAATAATACTTATGATATTGATGCGTTTGAAGATATTAATTTTACATCTCACAACTTGGATTTAAACACTGCTTTTTTCTTAACAAAAGGATTGGAATGGCGTAATGATATCACCTATAATTACAATCCAAATATCGCAGATGGTTTTCAAAAAGATGCATGGTTTTGGAATGCAAGTGTCGCGTATTCTGTTTTAAAAGATAAAGGTTTATTGACATTAAAGGTCTATGATTTACTAGATCAAAATACCAATGCTAGGCGTACTGCTACGCAAGATTATATTCAAGATACACAAAGTACAGTATTGCGTCAATACTTTATGCTTAACTTTAGTTGGAAGTTTAATAGTTTAGGTCCTAAAGGTGAAACTAGAGGAAACGGAATGTATTTTACGGATTAACCCATTTAACTTTAACCGAATCTAAAACTTGTAATACACCTTCAAAATAACGTTCTTCTTTAAAAGAAGGCACAAGAATATTTTCAATCAAGTCATAGCAGATAATATCTGTTATGACTTTTTCAGTTTCAGTACCTGTTGCTATCGCTATTTGACGATCGTGTTTGGATATTAGTAAAAGCAGACCGTTGTTTTTTTCGGCTTGACCGACACCTAAATTATTAGCTAATTTAGTAGCATAAGTTAGTGTGTTTTCTTGGTTTGGGATAGAGTCCTTTATATAAACACAAATTTGATTGGTAGTTTGTTTTTCAAAGTCTAAAATAATTTTTGAAATCGAGTCAGTTTGTGATTGAGTAAAAAAATTAGCCTCATCAATAACGACTAAAGCATGTTGTTGACTAGAATTTTGGGTTTGTGACTTACATGATAAAAGTGCTAAAAAAAATAGAAGTAGAGTAAATTGTTTCACTTTTAAAAATAAGTTTTAATTATAGTTACCAGCCTCCAGAAGCTCCTCCACCTCCAAAGCCTCCACCTCCAAAGCCTCCTCCAAAACCACCTCCAAAGCTTCCGCCTCCTGAGGATCCTCCAAATCCGCCTCCAAAACCTCCAGAATGACGTCTGTAGCTTCCACGACCAGAATTGCTTAAAATTAAGGCTTCTAAAATATCTCTAGTTGTATTGCTTCCTCCACCAAAATTATCGGTTCCATTACCATCACCACGTTTTTTGGATATGGATATTAGAATGATAATAAATATTAGTATTAAAATAAATATAAAGCCAACTGGAGTACTTTTCTTTTGACCTTGTCTTGTGCCTTGATATTCGCCTTTTAAGGTGTCAAAAATGGCGTCAACACCATTATTTAAGCCACCATAATAATCGTTACGTTTAAAGTATGGTATAATATCATATTCAATAATTCTAGAAGAGATAACATCGGTTAATAAATGCTCAACACCATAACCAGTAGTAATCATTATTTTTCGATCGTCTCTAGCTAATAGTATAAAAACACCATTATCTTCTTTAGCTTGACCAATTCCCCATTTTTGAGCCCATTGTGTGGCTAGATAATTAATATACTCACCTTGAGTAGATGGTATAATTGCAACAACAATTTGTGTTGATGTTGTGTCAGAGTATTTTATTAGTTTTTTTTCTAACGTCTGCTTTTGACCTTGTGTTAATAGTCCTACGTAGTCATAAACAGCATCTGGATTTGCTTTAGTTGGTTTGTCAGGTATTTTATATTGTGCAAAAGATAACTGAGTCCCTAAAAATAACAATCCAATTAGCATTAAAAAAGTATGTTTTTTACATGCTGTTTTTTTTGTTTTATTATGAAATGAGGATTGATAAAAATTTATAATCATCCTTTAGATATCGTATTTGGTAACTCATTAATATCATTGGCTTTAATAGGAAAGTGCGTTTTTAACTGTTCTCCAGCATGTAAAATGCCATCTACTAAACCTTGTTTAAATTGTCCATTTTTAAAATGGTTTTGGATAACTGTTTTAGTATCATCCCAAAAATGATCAGGAACCAATTTGTTAATGCCTTGATCTCCATAAATACTAAATTTATGATCGTTTACAGCTACATATATTAATACACCATTACGGTCTACTGTGTTATCCATTTTTAAAACAGAAAACACTTCTAATGCACGTTGTTCTAACATGTCATTACAAGTGTTTTCTATATGTACACGTATTTCGCCAGACGTTGTGTCTTCAGCAGTGCGTATTGCAGCTACAATTTCTTGTTCTTCAATAGTCGATAAAAAAGATTCTACGTTGTCTGATGCCATTTTTTTTTAGTCAAAATTAAATTCTACCTCAGGTGCATTTTCTGATCCTGGATCTGCTTTGTATCTAGCCATTTCTTCAAAACCAAACCATCCTGTTAAGACACTATTTGGAAATTTAGACGTATAAATATCGTATTGATTTACATCTTGATTATATCTATCTCTGGCAACATTAATACGGTTTTCTGTACCTTCTTGTTGTTTTATAAAATCTCTAAACTGATTCGTCGTTTTTAATTCTGGGTAACGCTCAAAACTAGCAATTAAGCGACTAAAAGATCCACTAAGTTGAGATTGTGCTTTCTGAAATTTTTCTAAGTTTTCAGGTGTTAAATCGTCAACATTTACATTTACAGAGGTTGCTTTAGATCTAGCTTCAATAACTTCTTTTAACGTTTTTCTTTCAAAATCTGCAGATCCTTGTACCGTTTTTATAACAGTATTATATAAATCATTACGTCTTTGGTAAGTGCTCTCTACATTAGACCAAGACGTTTTTGCATTAGCTTCTAGTGTTACAGCAGTGTTATTTATACCAACAGCCCATTTGTATAAACTAAAGGCTATAATTGCTATAATAATAATTGGTATAAGTAACTTTTTCATGGTAGATGATTTTTTATTTGTGTTTTCTGGTAATTGTTTATAGTTCATTTTTTAATTTTATTAGCTGTGCTTTAACACTTTCCAATTTAGCTATAATTTCAAAATTATCAAGTGTTTTTTTCTTTTCTTCTTTTAAATGAATTTTGGCGCCTTCTAAAGTAAAGCCTCTTTCTTTTACTAAATGATAAATTAACTGCAGGTTCTTAATATCGTCTGGTGTAAATTTTCGGTTACCTTTTGCTGTTTTTTTTGGTTTTAAAACATCAAACTCTTTTTCCCAAAATCTAATTAAAGACGTATTAACATCAAAAGCTTTTGCAACTTCACCAATGGTATAATATCTTTTTTCAGGTAGATCAATTATCATTAATCTAAAGATTGGTTTTCTAAAGAAGCTCGTTCTAATAATTTATTAAACTCTTCAGGAGTTAAACTTCCGTAGTAAAAATTAATAGGATTAATACGTTGTCCATCTTTAAAAATTTCGTAATGTAAGTGTGGTGCTTCAGAACGCCCTGTGCTTCCTACAAAACCTATTAAATCTCCACGTTTTACTTTTTGGTTTTTTTGCACATTATATTTGTACATATGAGCGTATAATGAAATATAGCCATAACCATGATTTATTCTAATATGATTACCATAACCAGCCGAGTTGCTGTCAGCACGCTCTACTATACCATCACCTGAGGCGTAAATTGGTGTACCTCTTGGTGCAGTAAAATCCATTCCCCAATGCATTTTTCTTAATTTGGTGAAAGGGTCAGATCGCATTCCGTATCCAGAAGCCATACGTGTTAAATCTTCGTTGCTTACTGGTTGTATAGCAGGTATTGCTCTTAAGAGTTTTTCTTTTTCTTCGGCTAAAATTGCAATTTCATCTAAAGATTTAGATTGTACTACAATACGTTTCAAAAGGTTGTCAATACGCTTGTTGCTACTAATAATTAGTTCAGAATTATCATAACCATCCAGTTTTTTATATCTATTAACACCTCCAAAACCTGCTTTTCGTTGTTCTTCCGGAATTGGATTAGCTTCAAAATATAAACGGTAAATAGCATTATCGCGATCTTCAATGTTTGCTAACACTGTTTCGGCTTCAGCCATTTTTTTGTTTAATAAATCAAACTGTAACTCTAGGTTAGTTAATTCGCGCTTCAAAGCTTTTTCTTTCGGAGATTCAAAGTATTGTCCACCTATAAAAACAAACAAAAAAGCAAATAAAGATGCAGCAATTAGTAACAGCGTTATGTACTTAAATGTGCGTCTTTTTTTGCGCTCAATTTTTTTATAAGAGAGCGTTTCAGAATCATAATAATATTTTACCTTACTCATTATCTAACTTTATACTATTTTTGCAATTGTTAAAGCTGAATTTTCAGCGCATTAAAATAGTTAACGAATAACAAATATATAAATTGTTTTAATAAGCGGTAGGCTTAGGTAAACAAGATTATCAACATAGTCCTATGAATTCTCAAGACATACGTACCACATTTTTAAAGTTTTTTGAAGATAAAAAACACAGTATTGTACCATCTGCACCAATGGTGTTAAAGGATGACCCAACATTAATGTTTGTTAATTCTGGTATGGCACCTTTTAAAGAATATTTTTTAGGTAATGCACAACCAAAAAATAATAGACTAACAGATAGTCAAAAATGTTTACGTGTTTCTGGTAAACATAACGATTTAGAAGAGGTTGGTTATGATACTTATCACCATACTTTATTTGAAATGTTAGGAAACTGGTCTTTTGGTGATTATTTTAAAAAAGAAGCAATTGCTTGGGCTTGGGAGTTGTTAACCGAAGTTTATAAAATAGATAAAGATATTTTATATGTTACTGTTTTTGAAGGTAGTGAAGATGCAGATAATCTTGATATGGATACTGAAGCTTATGATATTTGGAAACAATATATTAGCGAAGACCGTATTTTAAAAGGAAACAAAAAAGATAACTTTTGGGAAATGGGTGAGCAAGGACCATGTGGACCTTGTAGTGAAATACATGTTGATATTAGATCTGCTGAAGAAAAAGCTAAAGTAGATGGTAAAACTTTAATAAACGAAGATCATCCTCAAGTGGTTGAAATATGGAATTTAGTTTTCATGCAATACAACCGTAAAGCAAACGGAACTTTAGAAGGGCTACCAAACAAACACATTGACACAGGAATGGGGTTTGAGCGTTTATGTATGGTATTACAAAACGTACAGTCTAATTACGATACAGATGTTTTTACGCCTATAATTAGAGAAATTGAAGCCATTACTGGTAAAGATTATGGTAAAAACGAAAAAGCAGATGTTGCTATACGTGTTATTTCGGATCATGTTCGTGCTGTAGCTTTCTCGATTGCAGATGGACAATTGCCAAGTAATACTGGAGCTGGATATGTTATTAGAAGAATTTTACGACGTGCAGTACGTTATGGGTTTACCTTTTTAGATAAAAAAGAACCTTTTATTTACAGATTGGTAAATGTCTTGACTGAAAAAATGGGTCAGGCTTTTCCCGAATTAAAAGCTCAAAAACAATTAATAGAAAACGTAATTAAAGAAGAAGAAGCCTCTTTTTTACGTACCCTAGATCAAGGTTTAGCTATATTGGATCGTATTGTGGACAATGCTACAGATAAGCAAGTTTCAGGATCAAAGGTGTTTGAACTTAAGGATACCTATGGTTTTCCTGAAGATTTAACAGATCTAATTTTACGAGAAAAAGGATTTTCTTATAATAAGGGAGAATTTAATAAGCGTTTAAAAGAACAGCAAGGTCGTGGTCGTGAAGCCTCAGAATTAAAATCTGATGACTGGACTATTTTAATCGAAGATGAAGAACAAGAATTCATAGGCTATGATCAGCTAGATGCTAAAGTTAAGATTACAAAATACCGTAAAGTTGTTTCTAAAAAGGAAGGGACAATGTACCAATTGGTATTTAATTTAACACCTTTTTATGCTGAAGGAGGAGGTCAAGTTGGTGATAAAGGATACATACAATCTAGTAATGGTGACGTGTCATACATTGTAGATACTAAAAAAGAAAATAACGTAATAATACATTTAACCAAAGAGCTTCCAAGTGATGTTAATCAAACCTTTGAGGCTAAAGTAGATGAAAAACAACGTTACAGAACAGAGTGTAATCACACAGCAACTCACTTATTACACCAAGCATTAAGAGAGGTTTTAGGTGATCATGTAGAGCAAAAAGGTAGTGCAGTGCACTCAAAGTATTTACGTTTTGATTTTTCTCATTTCTCTAAACTAACTGTAGATGAGTTACGTGATGTAGAAAACTTTGTTAATGCACGTATCGAAAGTAAATTACCATTGCAAGAAGGACGTAATGTACCAATGGAAAAAGCAGTAGCAGAAGGTGCTATGGCTTTATTTGGAGAAAAATATGGAGATGCAGTACGTACAGTACGATTTGGTCAGTCAATAGAATTATGTGGTGGTACGCATGTTAAAAATACAGCCGAAATTTGGCATTTTAAAATAGTATCAGAAGGTGCTGTTGCTTCAGGTATACGTCGTATAGAAGCAATTACTAATGATGCTGTTAAGTCTTATTATCATGAAAACAACAGAGCGTTTTTTGAAATGAAAGACTTGCTTAATAATGCAAAAGAGCCTATTAAGGCATTGCAAAATCTTCAAGATGAAAATTCTAGTCTTAAAAAGCAAATAGAACAATTGTTAAAAGAGAAAGCAAAGAATATAAAAGGAGAGCTTAAAAATGAGATTACTGAAATTAACGGAGTTAATTTTTTAGCTAAAAAATTAGATCTTGATGCGTCTGGTATAAAAGATTTATGTTTTGAACTAGGTAGTCAGTTTGATAATTTATTTTTATTATTTGGAGCAGAAAATAACGGTAAAGCCATACTGTCATGTTATGTGTCTAAAAGTCTAGTTGAAACAAAAGATTTAAATGCAGGAACAATTGTTAGGGAATTAGGCAAACACATCCAAGGAGGAGGAGGTGGACAACCATTTTTTGCAACAGCAGGAGGAAAGAATCCAGCAGGAATCAAAGATGCTTTAGAAGCAGCTAAAGGGTATATTGCTTAACCTAATTAAAGCATATATTAGATTTGGTTATGAATCTACACACCAAAATACCACTAAAAAAACAAGACAAGAACCTAATAAGTTACAACACAAAGGTGTTTCTTTTAGGGTCTTGTTTTGCTGAAAATATTGGTGATAAATTTGAGTATTACAAGTTTCAAAATTATGTCAATCCTTTTGGTATTTTATTTCATCCTGTAGCTATTCATAACCTTGTAACTAAAGCTTTACAAGGTAAAAAGTATACAGATGAAGACGTGTTTTTAAACAATGAGCAGTTTCATAGTTTTGATGCACACTCCAAGTTAAGTCAGTCTACCAAAAGTTTAATATTACATCAGCTTAATGCAGCATCACAAAAAACAGGACACTATTTAAAACAAAGTTCACATGTTATTATAACTTTAGGTACTGCATGGGTTTATAAATATTTAGAAACTAATAAAGTGGTTGCAAATTGTCATAAAATTCCGCAACAGCAATTTAAAAAACATATATTAAGTGTTCAGGATATAGTCCATGCTTTACAATCTATTATAAGTCAAGTTAAGCAAGTAAATCCCAATGTTAATTTTATTTTTACCGTCTCACCAGTAAGACATATTAAAGATGGTTTTGTTGAAAACACACAAAGTAAATCCCATTTAATTACAGCAATCCATCAGGTGTTAGATAATCAATCACATTACTTTCCGTCTTATGAAATCATGATGGATCAGTTACGTGATTATCGTTTTTATAATGACGATATGATACATCCAAGTAATAAAGCAGTACAATATATTTGGGATAGTTTTAAAGAGGTGTGGTTTGATGATACTACTGAAAAAACAATGCAAACTGTAGCGCTTATTCAAAAAGGATTACAACACAAGCCATTTAATGCTTCGTCTGAAGCGCATATCAAGTTTTTAGAGCAGCTAGTTGCTAAACAAGAGCAATTGCAAAAACAATTTCCTTTTATAAAATTTTAGATATCAGATAGTTATGTTTGTTGGTGACGGTAGGTTATTTTAATTTACAGCTAATTAATATTCGTTTTATCGAAAAAAAAGGTGTTAATATTATATTATTACTAATTTGGTCATGCTATTAATCAATATATTCAAATTAACACCAACTATTTAACTGCTCTTGTAGTTACTTCTTGGTGTTTTTTTCTTAATTGTATTTTAACTTCACTTTATTAGATAAATTAGTAATCTAATAGTACATTTATATCATGCGAAAAATTATTATAGGAATCGTCATTGCATTTGTGGTGTCTTTCATTTTAAAAAAATGTACAGAAGGTAGTGCAGACAAAACAGTTATTAGAGAGCACTCTGCATTAATTGAAAAACAAATAAATAACGTTGGTAAACTAGTTGTTACAGAAGGCTATTTTAGTGATGCTTATAGTTATAAAAGTTCAAAAGCATTATTTGCAAACTTGACTTCAGATAAGCAAGCTTTAGTAATTGTAAATGCAGAAGTTACTGTAAGTTATGATTTAAGTAAAATTGAATACCAAATAGATAGTATTAATAAAGTTTTAAAGATTGTAAAAATCCCTCAGGAAGAATTAAAGATCTATCCTGATTTGGAATATTATGATGTAGAAAGTGGTTATCTTAATGCTTTTAATCAAGACGATTACAATAAGATAAAAGAAACAGTGACTATTAGAATTAGAAAAAAAATTGAAGCTTCAAACTTACGTTTAAATGCCAAAAACAGGTTAATCAGTGAGTTGTCTAAATTTTATATTTTAACCAATAGTTTGGGTTGGACATTACAGTATAATGACAGTACTATAGATACACAAGATAAGTTAGAGCGTTTTAAACTATAGCTTTTTATACAAACTTTGCCATCCACCACCATTAGTTACTTCTATACCATTACTACGTAAAATAGAAGCAGCACTACCAGATCGCATTCCGCTAGCGCAACAAGTAATTACAGGTTTTTTCCAAGCTTTAATTTGATTAATCTTTGCTTGAACTTGTTGTAAAGGTATGTGTTTTGATCCTGGTATGGCACCAGAATCATATTCTGCTTTTGAGCGTACATCTAAAATAATGGCATCACGATCAGTAAAGTCTTTGATTTTATTGGCTTTATTTCCAAAAAGAAAACTAAAAATTCCCATAGTAAAATTGTTTATTACAAAGCTACTAATTTGAAACTTAAAAATCCTTAAATTTGTTTAACTTCAACTTAAAATAAGCAGTAAATGTCTCAAGCATACGTTAAGCAAACCATTGAAAATAATATTGGTTACATCACTTTTTTCACACCAGAGCATAATGCCATGCCAAGTCCAATTTTAAAACAATTGGAACAAACTATCATCAATGCTGGTCAAAATAATGACATTAAAGTTATTGTTTTAAAAAGTGCAGGAGAGCGTACGTTTTGTGCAGGAGCAAGTTTTACCGAGTTAGTTGCTATTGATACTCTTGAGGATGGTAAACTTTTTTTCTCAGGTTTTGCTAATGTTATTAACGCAATGCGTAATTGCCCAAAGTTAATTATTGGACGTGTGCAAGGTAAAGCTGTTGGAGGCGGAGTAGGCTTAGCAAGTGCTACAGATTATTGTTTAGCAACTAAATATGCTGCAATAAAATTATCAGAAATAAGTATTGGTATTGGGCCATTTGTTATTGAGCCTGCTGTAAGCCGAAAAATTGGTCAAACCGCTTTTGCAGAAATGACCATTAATGCAGAAGCGTTTTATGATGCAAATTATGCAAAAGCAAAAGGACTGTATGCTGATGTTTTTGAAACTGTAGATGCTTTGGATATAGCAGTACAAGAATTGGCATTAACACTAGCCTCATATAATCCAGAAGCACTTTTAGAACTTAAAAAAGTGCTTTGGCAAGATACCAATCATTGGGATACGTTACTTATAGAGCGTGCTCAGATTAGCGGAACATTAGTGCTAAGTAATTTTACAAAGCAAAAGCTGGATAGTTATAGTTAACTAAACAGCTATTTCCTGACTAGCAATTTTAATACCATCATCAATTAAATGTCCAACTTCTGGACGGTTTTGTTTGATGGTTTCAAGGTGAGCTAAAATACTATCACATAATTCGTTTTCATTCCCTTTTTTAGCAAGTTCAAACAGCTCAACAGGTAATAACCAATCCATAGGAAAACGATTTACTAACTGTTCTAAAACTTTAGTTCTAGACACTGTTTGGTTAGTCCCTTCACGATATTCACGTACTTGTTTGTATAATTCAATAAGCTCTAATTTTTCAGGAGACTTTTCTTCTTGTATTGTTGTACTACTAATTTTATGTGTAATTAAATCAAAACTATGTAGATCTGCAGGTCCAGAGTAACCAGAAATAACCTCTTTACCAACAGCCATATCATATTGTCCCCAAGAAGGTTCAAATAATACAGTGTCTTTATGTGTTACAGTACAGTTTTTAAAACTTATTAATATAATTTTACCCTGTAGGTTTCGTGTACCAGTTATAATGTCTCCAGTAACAATAATATCACCTTCAAACTCTAAAGTAACCGTTTCACCTTCATAAATATCATAAGCGCGTAAATCTCTAGGCGACATGTCTTCAATAGCAAGATTAATACCTTTAAGTTTTCCAACAGGCGAACCAAAACCATCAGCATGCTCTAAAACACTGTGTCCTACCAATTCTTTATCTCTGTTAGCCAATGCAGTTTGTCCTGTAGTTTGTATGTAGCTAACCTTTCCGTTATGCTCAATCATATTAGTAAACACACCAGATATTTGTAAGCCTGTACTCAGCTCAATGGTTCCTAAAGCCTGACTTTGTATCAATTTATTAATAGCACTAGGTCCACCAGTACGTAAAGCCATAGTGTTAGCAAATGACTCTAACACTAAACTAAGGTGCGCAAAATCAGGAGTGACATAAAGTTGAGGTTGTGGTTTTGTAATGTCAAAATTCTGAAAAGTAGAAGCTATAGTATAAGGCAATTTTTTAACTTTATCAGTCATGCACCAAGCGCTTTCACCAATAGAAGATAGCAAACCAGCACCATAAATTTTAGGATTTTCAACTGTACCAATCAGTCCATACTCAACCGTCCACCAATGTAAATTTCTTATCAAAGCCATTTCACTAGGTTCGCCCATGTTGTTTTGCAAATCTTCCACCTTTTTTTCTGCTAAATCAATAGCATCTTGAGGTGTGTTTGGGGCTTCTTTTATAATAGATAAATGTCGTACAGCCTCATATAATTCATAATCTTTAGCACTACTAATTGCCTTACAACCAATCTCACCAAAACGTCTTAAATATTCAGCATACTCAGGATTAGCAATAATTGGTGCGTGGCCAGCACCTTCATGTATAATATCAGGAGCAGGAGTGTACTCAATATGTTCTAATTGTCTAATATCACTAGCAATAACCAACACATTATAAGCCTGAAATTCCATGAATGCATTTGGAGGTATAAAACCATCCACAGCAACAGCAGCCCAACCAATAGCTTTTAAAATACGGTTCATACCATACATATTTGGTATCGCATCTACATTTATACCAGTTTGCTGTAAACCATCCATATACGTACTATGTGCCACTTGGCTTAAATAATCCACATTTTTACGCATTGCATAACGCCAAACAGCTTGATCAATAGCAGTATAATCCTCATAATTTTGAGGTTTTATAAACTGTCTTAAATGCTTAGGTAAACGATCCAGTATAGGATTAGATTCAATATTTTTAAACTCCATTGGTATAAATTTCAAGTGTTGTAAAAATACAAAAAACGTACTAAAAGACTCTTAAAAAAAACAGTAGTTTAACTAAACAATCAAAACAACTTAGTATATTTGTACTATGATTACAACAGCAACATTTTTATTTATAAGTGGAGGAGAAATATTTTTTATTCTGCTTATCGTTGTTATGGTTTTTGGAGCTAAAAATGTTCCTGAAATTGCTCGTGGTTTAGGTAAAGGTATGCGTCAAATAAAAGATGCAACCAATGATATTAAAACCGAAATCACAAAATCTGCAGAACGTAACGGTTTGGATACTAGTATCACTGATGGCGTAAACGAAGAACTTAAAAAAGTTAAAGACGATCTAGAAGAGTTTACAGGATCTGTACGTCGTAAATTATAATTTAATCTTAATTGTTTTGGCGGTACCACAAAGGTCGCGTCATCCATTATATCTTTTTTTGCCATTTATGGCAGTAAAAAAAGGATGCCTTTCTACCGCTAACGCATTACCATGGTCTTTAAGATAGTGTCAAATTATTATTAAATTTACTTTAAAGTTGTTAATTTGATAAAATTATCAGTATTTTTTTAGGAAAAAATTATATATTTAGATTTCAACCTAAAATTATTAATAAAATGAAAAAACCATTACTTAAACTATCCGTACTTATGGTAGTTTTTACAATGTTTAACGCATGTCAGAAAGAGGATTATCAAGAACTACCTCAAGAGCAAACTATTGATTACGACCAAAAAGAAGCTTTATCGGTTTCAGAAATTAATGCCATTATCAATCAAAGTTTAAATACCACTGGGACTTTTAACTGGAAAGATGTACACTCACACACTTTATGGAGTGCAGTTGTAAGAGGTAACAATATCTTAACTATAGGTTACGGAGAGGAAGGTCAAAGTTTTTCCGAAATAAAAACCTCAGAATTAAAAGCTACTTTGTCCAATCTTGTTCAAGTAGTAGAAGCAAACGAAGACTATAAAAGTAGTCAAGAAACTTTGGTAGAACATGATATTATTAATGTCATAGATGTAAAGGTAGAAAATTATCAAACCATTAAAGCTTTATTACAATCTGATGGTGTTAGGTATTTAGAACCTAACGGTTACAATCAATATGAAACTGTAAGTAATGGAAGATCAAGTTCTGGATGTGATAAAAATGCAGACAGTATTAATTCGGCACATTACACAACAATAAGTCCTAATAACGCACAAGTATCTTGGCATTTTAATGCAACTAATATTCCGTCTGCTTGGAATTATAGTACAGGAAACGGAGTCACAATTGGATTAATAGATACAGGTGTGTCTGCTTCTCAATCACTATTAAACGGAAACGGATTTAAAGATGGCTATTCATCTAATAGTCGATACGTTCAAAAATACGGAACGTTTATAGATTCAAATTGGTGGTGGTCAGATAATTATGATGGGCCACATGATAAGTGTGGACATGGTACAGCTATGGCATCCACTATGGCAGCTCCACGTAATGACAATGGTATGCCTGTTGGTGTAGCTTACGATGCTAATTTGGTAGCTTATAGAGCAACAGAAGATGTTTTATTAAATGACTATCATGAACGTAAAGGTGTCTCTGAAGCGTTAACCCAATTAGGTAATAGAAGTGATGTTAAAATAATATCTATGTCTATTGGTTACTTGTGGTCTATAGGTAATATAAAGGATGCTGTTAAGTATGCTTATAGCAAAGGAAAATTAATTTTTGCAGCAGGTGGAACTTCGACAAGTTTTACCAATGGATATGGAGTGATTTTTCCAGCTACTATGAGTGAGACTGTTGCTGTAACAGGAGTAGATGATGGACCGAACTATGAAAGATGCGAAACTTGTCATAGTGGAAGTAAAATAGATTTTACCATTATCATGGAAGGTAACAATAATACAAGTAAAGCTCCTCCAACATTAGGATTTTATGATGGAGACAGACGTTATACTGGAGGATCTTCTGTTGCAACAGCAACAACAGCTGGTATTGCAGCCTTAGTTTGGTCTAGATATCCAAGCTGGTCAAGAACACAAGTTTTAAACAAACTAAAACAATCTGCAGAATTTTATCCTAACAAAAATAGCAGTTTTGGTTATGGTAATATAGATGCTTTACAAGCAGTTCAATAAAAACAGTAAGTGTTAATTTAATAAGCCTCTCAAAATCTTGAGAGGCTTTTTTTTTTGAAATAGCGATATATTTATGGTTTTTCTCTTACATCTTCAAGTAAAACGTTATCAAGACTTGTATTGTCACTGCTAGAAGATTTATGCAATACAGATATGTCTCCTGTTGATTCTAAAACAACTGCTTCAATTTGATTAAAATCTAATACATTGGCTTCCCTTAATTTTGCAATTAATTGTGACTTTTCAATCCTAGCATGCTTTAAATTGTCATACAAAATAGTTTTTCCTTTCATTAATAATAAAGGTTTGTTAGATATAATTGAAGAAAGAAACGAGAATTTTTTTTGTAAAAAAGAAAAAATATAAGTCAACACTAATAAACTAGCAATTGCAACAGCTCCATGAGTTAATGATGTACTTGATGTTAAAGTCGAAGAGATAATACTACCAATAGCAATTGTAAATGCAAAGTCATAAGCTGTAAATTTAGCAAAAGATCTAAGACCAATAATGCGTGTAATTACAATAATTACAATAAATAAAATTAAGCTTCCAGCAAGTGTTTCTATTAGTGGGTCGTTGACCGAGTATATCCATTTCATAAATTAAAATTTAATATGTTTTAATAGTTAATACATTGGTTTTCCTTTAAAATATCAATTTATTAACTGTTTAAAGACGTTTTTTCTGACTTTATGAAAACATTAATATTAGATAAAATAATGAAGTTTCAATTTTAAAGTAATCCATAGGTATTTAATTAGCAATAATTAGTCAGTTGTATATATGTTTTTACTTTTGCATAAAACAATAAGTTTAAGGATGGATTATGTGATTATTGGAGGTGCACAAGCAGGATTAGCTATGGCTTATCATTTGCAAAAAATGAATAAACAATTTATAGTGCTTGATGGTCAGTCTCAAGTTGGTGCCTCTTGGTTAAATCGTTGGGACTCTTTAAAATTATTTACTCCAACAGAGTATAATCATTTACCAGGTTTAAAATTTGATGCACCTAAAGGTCATTATCCTTCTAAAATTGAAGTCGCTAATTATTTTAAGACTTACGTCGAAAAATTTAGCATTCCTATGCAACTTAATACACATGTAACAGCAGTTAATAAAACCGAGAACGGATTTGAAGTTATACACAAAAACGGAAGTATTAAGGCTAATAATGTTATAGTTGCAACTGGACCATTTCATATACCATATACACCACCTTGTCATACAAAAATTGCAGATTCAACTTTGCAAATGCATAGTAATTATTATAAAGGAACACACCAATTGCAATCTGGTGACGCTTTGGTTGTTGGAGGAGGAGATAGTGGTTATCAAATATTAAATGAGATTTCTAAAGACCAATCCAGAACAGTATATTTTTCTGGAGATACTAAAGTCAAATCTTTGCCACAGCAGTTTTTAGGTAAAACATTATGGTGGTGGTTTACTAAAGTTGGTTTTTTAAGTTATAATAAATACAGCTGGATTGGAAAAAAAATAAATAGATCTACACAGCCTGTTATTGGTACAGATGTTAAGGGTATATTGTCTAGAGATAATGTGATACCTGTTGGAAGAACTAAGGATGCTTTGAATGATAAAATTATTTTTGAATCTACTAAAAAATCATCTATTAAAAATGTAGTTTGGGCAACAGGTTATCGTCCAAACTTTAAATGGATACATGGTTTAGAGTTGGATGCAGACGGTTACCCTAAAAATTACAGAGGTGTAAGTAATATGGACGGTTTATATTTTATTGGTTTACCTTGGATGTTTACTCGAGGTTCTGCTACTTTAGGAGGTGTCAGTAAAGACGCTAGTTATTTAGCAAATGTTATAAATGGTAAAAATTAAATCTTAAGTATTAGTTTATTTAAGGAAATTCAAAATTTAATAGAGCCTTTATTTGTTATAAAGCTCTGGTGTTACAGAAATTTCCATAGTAAAAACGCCATTTTTATCGTAATACCTATAATCTAGACTTATATTATTATCACGATACGTTTTTAAATCCGGACTGTTTTTTACATTTTCAATAATATTAGGTCTTATGTACTTATTTACGGTGTCCATAACGACTTCAGATTTTTAGGTGTCTAAAAGTGTATAGTAATAAATAAAATTAGTTTTTCCTTTAGAGGACGTACTGTCTAGTCTAGTGTATTAGTCAATTGCTATAGGTGTTTGCTTGTTCATTTCTATTGCAACCTTTTTTAATTCTGCAGCAACGTCTTTTTAAAATAGTTGCTTAACACCATAAAAGGAGATTAAAAATGCAATAATACCAGCTAAGATTACTAGAATATTAGCTTTCTTTTTTGATTGAATTTTAGTTATTAAAGTATGAGTAATTGTTTAAGTTATTTACACAGCACATAGTTATTAAAAATATGTTCTAATTCTTTTTCGGGATTATTAGTTAATCCAGAATGAGTTTTAGAGCTTTGTATTACAGTACTACGTGATGCTGCTAACCATCTAAATCTGTCTGATAATTCAAACTGTCCAATCTTTCCGCTTGATTTATCTCCTTTACAAATTAAGTCCCAAGACTTTAAATAGGTATTTAAGTCTTCCATATTTAATTCGCATGCAAATGCAGCTAATTTAGCCTTGTCTATTTTAAATTTAACGTTTAGATATTTTTTTCTTTTAGAAAACAATATAACACCAATGTTAAAAAACTCTTCACGTTCTACTTTAGGGACAAGTCTAATAATCGCGTATTCAAAAGTAACTTTATCTTGCATCTTCCGCTTCTTTAACTAGTGAGTTTATCTTTTCAAGTCTAGAGTTTAAATACGTTTTATAAGCTTCTCTGATTTGATCTGGTGTAAACGTGTCAGATTCGTTTATTAGCCAATCTTTAGGAATAGTGTTTATAATTGTATTGATAGTATTACTTGTTAGTGTTGAGGTAATATGTTGTGATGCTTCGTCTAATTTTGTCGCGCGATCTAGTAAAACATGGTCTTTAATTAAAGGAAATGTACGTGTTAAATGATTCTCCCAAGTATCCCAATTATGATGAAAATAAAAGCTGGCACCATTGTCAATTACCCATAATTCTTTATTCCAATTAAGCACATTTGGGTTTTTAACTGTTCTGTCAATGTTACTAATAATACTATCTAGTAATACCACTTTAGAGGCTGTTAAAGGGTCTGCAACAGAAGCCAAAGGATCAAAAGTAATAGAGCCACTTAAGTAATGTAAACCAAGGTTTAAACCAACGCTAAATTTTAATAGGTCTTGTATTTCTTCATCAGGTTCGGTTTTACTAAACGAATCATCTAAATTCATAAACACCAATTCTGGAACTTTTAGTCCAATAGCTCTTGCTAATTCGCCACCAATAAATTCAGCAATTAAAGCTTTTTTTCCTTGACCAGCACCTCTAAATTTTAAAACGTATAAAAAATCGTCATCTGCTTTTACAATTGCAGGTAAAGAACCACCTTCTCTTAAAGGTGTGATGTATTGTGTAACATCAACGGTTCTTATTTCTAATTTATTCATTGGTTTTTTTATATCTTTCGACTAATTGTTAAACCATCTCTTATAGGTAGTAAAACGGTTTCAATTCTTGGATCCTCTTTTAAAAGTGTATTGAAATCTAAAACAGCTTTTGTAGATACATCTTTGTCGTTTAAGGGTTCCACAACTTTTCCATGCCATAAAACATTGTCTGATAATATGATTCCGCCTGGATTTAATTTGTCAATTATTAAATGAAAATAATTGACATAATTAGGTTTATCTGCATCAATAAAAACCAAATCAAAGGTTTTATTCATATCAGGAAGTATGTCCATAGCACTTCCCAAATACTGATGTATTTGTTTTCCATAGTCAGATTTATTAAAGTACTTACGCTGAAAATCTTCCAGCTCTTCATTAACATCAATGGTGTGTATTTGACCCTCAGGATGTAAACCTTCCGCTAAACAAAGTGTCGCATAACCCGTAAAAGTGCCAAGTTCTAAAACAGATTTTGGCCTAATTAATTTAGAAATCATGCTTAAAACACGACCTTGATACGGTCCACTAAGCATAATAGGTTGTAATATTTTTTGGTAAGTTTCTCTAGTCAGTTGTTGTAATAATTCTGGCTCATCCTGACTGTGAGCTACAACGTAGTCGTCTAATTTTTCGGGTAAAAAATACATGGTATTGTCTGGTCGAGCGCAGTCGAGACCTTTCTAAATATATCATTAAAAATAAAAACACTCTCGACTGCGCTCGAGAAGACTTTTTTATTATCCTAAAATTCGTTTTACTAATTTGTCCTTAGCATCTTGGTCATCACCACATAACCATTGGATCACGTTATCTTCCCAAATAGCATCTCGTTCGGTTTCGGTAATAATTTGTCTTTCCATAGCTAAATCTAATATTTTTCCAGGATAAGAACTTTGTTTCTCACTTTCCATTTCGCCTAAAGGGTATGGATCATCAAGTCCCATTAAAACTTGTTTAGAACCTTGATTACGCAATAATAGTTCTAGACCTCCAGTATCATGAACTAAAGTGTCAAAAAAGATGTTTTTATGTCCAACTGCTTTTCTTGGATGACTTTTACCTTCAAATAAATCCGGTCTTCCATCAAAGCCTTGAATACGTCGTCCTAAGTTAATCTGAGCTAACTGTCCACCATGAGCAAAGCAAGTACGCATATTAGGGTATTTATCTTGATAGCCATTTAGGGTTAAAAAATGATAAGCATCTGCACATTGCGCCAACATCCAAATTAAGTGAAAACGCCAAGAAGTGTTTTCTAATTTTATAAACTTTTCGCCATCATAAGGATGAATTTCTACTGCTAAATTATATTTGTTTGCTAGTTCAAAAATAGGTTCGTTTTCTTCGTCAAAAATACAGCGCCAAGTTCCAATAGTGTCCATATAATGTGTTGGAAGACATAGTAACCTCATACCTAGTTCCTCGACGCAACGTTCAATTTCCCAACATGCACCTCTAACAAAACCAGGATGTACAACAAATCCACAAGTAAATTTACTAGGGTTTTCGCGTTGTACTTTTGCATTAAAATCGTTTTGAAAACGCAAGGCTTGTTTCATCTCTTCAACACGTAAGCCATTTCCATATAATTGAGATAAGTTTAAAACAACAGCGTGATCAATTTTATTACGTTGCATCCATTCTAACTTTTCGTTTAAGAAAAAACTAGAATCGGTTATAGGTCTGTTCCAATCTTTTTGAAGCATGAATTTTCGGTCTTTATCAACCCAAAAAATACCTTTGTCTTGCATAAACTGAGGAATTTCCTCAGGATATGGCAATAAGTGTGAGTGACCGTTAATTCTAAGTTTGCGTTTTTCCATAAGTTTTGTCATTGCGAATCTTTAGATGTGGCAATCGTTGTCTTAAATTATTTATTCTATTCATTTTGCTTTGATGCATTACTGAATTTAAAACACAGTTTTAAATGAAAGTATATTGCGGAGCAAAACCAAAAAATCAAATTGAAATTATGAAATTCCTGCGGTACATTCATTCTCGGAATTACGTGCTTAAAGCTTTGCTTTGCAGTTTCTTTCCTTCACTCATTATTTCTGCATTTCAATGTTCAATTTTACAAATTGATTTGGGACTTTCAATTAAGCTAATGTTATTTTTAATCCCAATTTTGTTGCTTTTGCTAACTGCTAACTGCTAACTGCTAACTGCTAACTACTAACTACTAACTACTTTTTTAACTTAACCTTTTTTGGTGGTTCCATAATAGCAGAGCAGTTTGGGCATGTACGTTTGTCCAAATCTCCATAATATTTATCAAATATTTTAGGCATATCTGTTTCAATATTTTTTACTGTAAAATCTTCTTCATACAATTTAGTTGTACAATTTTCGCAAAACCAAAGTAAAGCATCTTGCACACCTTTTTCTCTTGGGTATTCAATGACTAAACCAACTGTATTTGCACCACGTTGTGGCGAGTGTGGTACTTTTGGTGGTAATAAAAATATTTCACCTTCTTTAATATGAATGTCTTTTGGGATACCTTCATCAATCACTTTTAAAACAATATCACCTTCAATTTGATGAAAAAACTCAGGTGTTTCGTTATAATGGTAATCCTTTCTATTATTTGGTCCACCAACAACCATAACAATAAAATCACCATCCTTCCAAACCACTTTGTTTCCAACAGGTGGTTTTAAAAGATGTCTATTTTCTTCAATCCAAGCTTTAAAATTTATAGGTGGAAATAATTTACTCATGATACAAATTTTTAATTTTTATCATCCTAAACAAAATTCAGGATATTAATATGTTTTGGGCGTTACCCTAAAAAGGGTCAGGCTTTACGCTATATCTTTTTTTGCTATTTATGGCAGCAAAAAAAGGATGTCGCTGCAATCCTTAACGCAGATTCATCAATTCAATAAAATTAGTAATAATAAACGAAATAAAGAATTATAAACTCTTTGTTCTTCCGCCATCAACCGGAAGATTAATTCCGTTAATATAACTCGCACGTTCGCTTGCTAAAAAGGTAATTGCATCAGCTAATTCTTCTGGTTTTGCAAAACGTTTTGCAGGCACAGCACTTTTCATGGCATTTGCAGATTCTTCTTCTGTATTTCCTGATTTAGCAGATTTGTTTTTAATAATTTCTGTTAACCGATCTGTTCCTGTAGCTCCTGGTAATACGTTGTTTACGGTAATACCAAATTGACCAAGCTCGTTAGCCAATGTTTTACTCCAGTTAGCTACAGCACCACGAATGGTATTACTCACACCTAAACCATCTAAAGGTTGTTTTACTGATGTAGAAATTACATTTACAATACGACCATAGTTTTCCTTTTTCATAAACGGAACCACTGCTTGTGCTAACACATGATTACATTTTAAATGCTGAGTAAAAGCAGCTTCAAACTCATCTACATCTGCAGAAAAAACAGGTCCTCCTTTTGGTCCACCTGTATTATTAACCAATACATGAAACCCATGATTGTCTTTTACGTAAGCTTCTACCTTTTCTTTTAATTCCTTTGGTTTAGAAAAATCAGCTACAATATAAGCATGATTTCTATGTTGTGGTAGTTCTGTTAACGTTGCTTTTAACTTGTCTTCGTTTCTAGCAATCAGTGTTACTTGTACGCCTTCTTCAGCTAATGCTAAAGCGGTTGCTTTTCCTATTCCCGCTGTGCTTCCGCAAACTAGTGCGTATTTGTTGTTTAAGTTTAAGTTCATATTCTAAGTTCTTTTGTAACCTCTCGACTGCGCTCGAGGAGACATTTAGTTTTAATTAATGTTTATTTGTCTGCTCGAGGAGATTATTCGTGTAAATTATATTTTTAGTTTTATGTCTGGTCGAATTCATTTGAGACCTAATTTAAATTATACTTTTTAATTCACCTCTCGACTGCACTCGAGGAGACAATTCGTACAAGTTTATAGTTTTAATGTCTGGTCGAGCGCAGTCGAGACCTTACTCGCTATCTGGATTATATTTTGAATGACTAGCATTTCTACATTCAGATAAAATTTGTAATAAATCATATTCATCATTTGCTAATGCATATTTCTTTTTTGCACTCCACTTTTTTATTTTCTTTTCAAAAAATATTGCTTGTTCAATATCGTTAAATTCTTGATGAAAAATTAACTTTAATGGTCTTCTTTTAAAAGTAAAACAATTTTTGTTTAATCCATTTTGGTGCTCTTCAAATCTTCTGGAAATGTTATTTGTAACTCCTGTGTAGGTTAAGTTATCTGAACATTGTAATATGTAAACATAATAAGTTTTCATAGTAGACCTCTCGACTGCGCTCGAGGAGACATTTCGTTTTAAATTATAAAATTCCCACTTTTATATAAACTAGTATTTTATACAAACATTTTTAGCTTCTGTAAAAAAGCGTAACGCTTCAAAACCACCTTCACGTCCAATGCCAGAAGCTTTTACACCACCAAATGGTGTACGTAAATCACGCATCATCCAAGTATTTACCCAAACAATTCCTGCTTGTAATTGGTTACTCATTTTCATGGTGCGTTTTAAGTTATTAGTCCATAATGTTGCAGACAAACCATACTTTACTTTATTAGCCATTTGTAAAACTTCATCTTCATTATGAAAAGGCATAATGGTAACCACTGGTCCAAAAATTTCTTCTTGGTTGACTCTGCAATCATCTGTTGGGACTTCAATAACTGTTGGTTCTAAATAGTAACCGTTTTCATAACCTTTTACAGTTACTTCATTTCCTCCGCAAAGGATTATTCCATTTTCCGCTTTAGCGATATTTATATATTCTTTTACTTTTTCTAAATGTGGTTTGGATACTAATGCTCCAATATTAGTAGATACTTCAGATGGATGACCAACTTTTAAAGCCTTTACTTTTACAACAAAATCTTTCTTGAATTTTTCATAGATAGAAGCTTCCACAAATATTCTACTTCCACATAAACAAATCTGACCTTGATTTGCAAAAGAGGAGCGAACTGTTGTATTTAGCATATCGTCATAATCGCAATCTGCAAAAATGATGTTCGGGTTTTTTCCGCCTAATTCTAACGATAGTTTTTTAAACATAGGAGCTGCTACTTTTGCAATATGTGCTCCTGTTGCTGTTCCTCCTGTAAAACTAATCGCTTTTATATTTTCATGCTCTATAATGGCTTGTCCTGTTGTTGTTCCTAAACCATGTACAATATTTAAAACACCTTTTGGAAGTCCTGCTTCGTTACAAATTTTACCTAACAAATAAGCTGTCATAGGTGTGACTTCACTTGGTTTGGCAACGACGCAGTTTCCTGCTGCAATTGCTGGAGCGATTTTCCATGTAAATAAATAAAGAGGAAGATTCCAAGGAGAAATACAACCTACAACACCAATGGGTTGACGTAGTGTGTAGTTTATTGCTTGATTAATGCTTTCGTGACTTTCACTAGCAAATTGTGTTATGGCATTACCAAAGAATCTGAAATTACTTGCTGATCTTGGTATATCTACTGCTTTTGCTAAGCTAATTGGTTTTCCATTGTCTTTGCTTTCTGCTACTGCAAAACGATCTAAATTAGCTTCTAATAATTCTGAAATTTTAATTAAAATCCTACTACGTTCTTCTATGCTTGTTTGTGACCAGCTTGGAAAAGCAGATTTGGCGCTTTTATAGGCTTGCTCAACATCTTCTTTTGATGAGTTTGGAATTTGTCCGTAAACTTTTCCATTACTAGGATTGTAGTTATCTATCCAATGGTTTTGAATTGGATTGTGGAAGTTTCCGTTTATGTAGTTTTTAATGTTTTCCATTTTTTTTAGTCTGGTCGAGCGCAGCCGAGACCTATTTTAGTGACCTCTCGACTGCGCTCGAGGAGACATTAAATTTATATATTATTTACCAACATAAGCCATAACCTTAATCTCCACCACCAAATCTGGATGTGGTAATTGGTGTACAGCGACTGTGGTTCTTGTTGGTCCTGTTTCTTTGTCAAAAAACTCTGCGTAGGCTTTGTTATAATCTGCAAAGTCATTCATGTTTACCAAAAACGAAGTCACATCAACTACGTTTTTTAAGCTAGCTCCAACTTTTTTAAGATTGGTATCAATGTTTTTTAAAACTTCTTGAGTTTGTGTGTAGGCATTGAGCTTTTTGGTTCCCATTTCATCTATAATATCTACGCCAGCAATGCTGTTGTCTGCTCTACGCGAACTTGTTCCTGAAACGAAAATGAAATCTCCAACTTGTTTTACGTGTGGATATGCTCCTCTTGGTGTTACCTTCGTTCCTGCGGAAGCAGGAATCTCATTGTTTTTATTACTCATATTTTCTGTTTTACCTCTGTTCATTTTGCCTTGATGCAAAACGAACCAAAAAATCACAATCAAGCCAAGGAATTTTCAGTTTTGCAAACTGAAACCGATTTGAAAACTCCGCATCGAACTGCGTTCTCCTGTTTTCGGAGCTTTTCTTCATCTATTCTTCGCCTTGATGTTTCAATTCTTTTGAATTGATTTGAGGGCTTTATAATTTACTAAGTTTATTTTTAAGCCCTAAATTATTTTCATTTTGGCTAATTGCTAATTTTTAGTTACTTCAATCCAGCAATTTTATCTTCTTCTAAAATAGCTTCTGTTTCTTCTTGTACCTTTTTTAAGATACTATTTAAATCCTCGGTTGTTGTGATTTTTTTATCTACTAATAGGTTTAGGATTGCTTTATCTTGTGCTCTTCCTTTTGTCATTGCTGTGTGATAAGGAATGTCTTCTTTAAAAGTAACCATTGAATATTTTGAAAAATAATGGTTAGGAAATTCTTTTTCTAAAGCCATTTCAATAGCACGTTTTTCTTTAAAAATAGGATTAGCAACGTGATCACGCATTTCGTAATAATTATCGATTGCCAAATCTGCTATAGCGTCTGTATCTGCTTTTCTGCTTTTTTCGTAGACTTTAAAAATAGTTTCCCAATCGCCTTCATGCTGTTCTAAAATTGCATCAAAAACGGTAACATCTTCAAAAGAAGCATTCATCCCTTGTCCGTAAAAAGGAACAATAGCATGTGCAGCATCTCCAAGAATAATATTTTTGTTTTTATAATGCCAAGGTGAGCATTTTATGGTTCCTAGTGCTCCTGTTGGATTGTTAAAAAACTCGTCTGCTATATTTGGTATTAATGCTAATGCATCTGGGAATTGCGTTTCAAAGAAGTTTTTAATGGTTTCTTCTGTAGTTAAATTATGGAAGTTATATTCACCTTCTTCATAACTTAAAAACAAGGTTACTGTAAAGCTTCTGTCTAAATTAGGAAGCGCAATTAACATGTAATCGCCTCGAGGCCAAATGTGAAGATAATCTTTACTTATAAGGTGTTGTCCTTCTGCGGAAGCGGGAATCTCTAACTCTTTATAACCATGTGTTAAATAGTTTTGTGAGTAGCTAAACAAAAATTTACGCTCTAAATAATAGCTTTTTCTAAGTGAAGAACCTGCTCCATCTGTACCAAAAACTACGTCTCCTTGTGCAGTAAATTCTTCTTTGGTTTTATAATCGTAAAAAGTTGCTGTGTTATTTTCAATGTCTACTCCTTTGCATTTTTTATTGAAATGAATGGTTAGGTTATCGTATAAATCAGCTTCTGTTAATAATAATCCATTTAAATCTCCTCTTGAGATGGAGTTGATATATTCATTATCTCTTCCAGAGTAATTGGATGGAAAGGTGTTTCCTTCTGTGTCATGAACCAATCTTCCGTACATAGGAATACACAATGGTTTCACTTTATCTTCAACGCCTGCAAGTCGCATGGCTTTTAAACCTCTATCTGATAATGCTAAATTGATAGAGCGTCCAGCAGAAATATCTGTAGTGCGTAAATCTGGTCTGCTCTCATAAACATTTACGTTGTAACCACGTTGTGCTAGACGTAAGGCTAGGAGTGAGCCACAAAGTCCTGCTCCTATGATTAGTATGTTATCTTTTTTACTCATATTGCTAGTCTCAACTTTGACTTAATGTTAGGTTTTGTTATCCTGAACTTGATTCAGGATCTCATTATTTATTCTTTAAGAGTTATATGTTTAGTATTTCTTTTAATTTTTCTACCATTTTATAGACATCTACAAAAGTGTTGTATAATGGTACAGGAGCACAGCGTATAACATCTGGTTCTCGCCAATCTGTAATGATATTTGCTTCGGTTAATTGTTTGTGCAGGTTTTTGTCTGCATCTTTTACTTGAATGGATAATTGACAACCACGCTCTTTAGGGTTGGTTGGTGTAATTATTTTAATTTTCTCGTTATTTAATTCATTAATTAAAAACTCGAAATAACCTGTTAGTTTTTCAGATTTCGCTCGAAGTGCATCCATGCCAACCTCATTAAACATATCTAGAGAAGCTTTAATTGCTGCCATAGATAAAATTGGCGGATTACTAAGTTGCCAACCTTCTGCTCCTGGAATGACATCTAGAGGTTGTCGCATATTAAATCGTGTTGATTTATTATGACTCCACCATCCAGCAAAACGTTTTAAATCTTTATTATGTGCATGTTTTTCATGTACAAAAATTCCGCCTAAACTTCCTGGTCCAGCATTTAAATATTTATAAGTACACCAAGCCGCAAAGTCTACTCCAGAGTTGTGAAAATCTGGTTTTATGTTTCCTACTCCATGTGCCAAATCGATACCAACCATACAATCTTTTGTATGACCAAGCTCTGCTATTTTTTTTAAATCTAAATATTGTCCTGTGTAATAATTTACGCCTCCGATAAGTAGTAAAGCAATTTCATCACCTTGTTCTTCTAAAATAGTTTCTAAATCGTCTATGTTTAAAAGCTCTTCGCCTTTACGAGGTTTCCATTCTATCACACCTTCACTAGCATCAAAACCATGAAACTCTAATTGTGTTTGTACTGCATACCTATCACTAGGAAAAGCGTCACTTTCAATTACAATTTTATATTTGGTTTTTGTTGGTTGGTAAAAACTAACCATTAATAAATGTAAATTGGTTGTTAAGGTGTTCATGATAACCACTTCAATAGGTTTTGCACCTACAATTTTAGCCATAGATTCTGTTAAGAATTCATGATAAGGCATCCAAGGATTTTTAGCTTCAAAATGACCTTCTACACCCAAATTTGCCCAATCTTCTAACTCTTGATTAATGTATTCCTTGGTAGCTTTTGGTTGAAGCCCAAGGGAGTTTCCTGTAAAGTATAACCAATCGTTTCCGTCTTTATCTTTAGGAATATGAAATTGATTTCTGTAAGAAGAAATGGGATCGTTTTGGTCTTGAGATTTAGCAAAGTCTAGACCTTGTTTATAGTTGGACACGATGTGTAGTTTTTCGGGTTTACACAAAAATAAGAATTATTAATTTAGAAATGAAGTTGTATTTTGGTCATGAAAAAAGGCTTTATAAATAATTTATAAAGCCTTTTAAGTTTATAGTGACGCAATAAAGCGGAATTGTGTTATATACGATTGCGATTTATATTTTGGATGTTTTAATTCTGTGTTTTTATAATAATATTACTAAAAGATAAATTCCAATTTCCTTCAGCCTTTTTATGGTCTTTGGCAATTGTTATTCCGTTAAAGTCTTTGTGGTTTTCAAAAGTTGTTATCATAGATGGCTTTTCTGTATTTCCTTTTCTGAAAACCCACTCTTTGATAATATAGTTTTTATCGTAATAAAAATCATAGGCATCACCAGGAGTGTAACCACCTTTATTGGAATAAGTAAGAGTTATTTTATTTAAAACGGTATCGCTAATTGGTGCTTTTTCTTCAGTAGCTTCAGAAATGGTTGTTCCGCTATCCCAAACTAATTGAAAAGGAGCTAAAAGCCAAAATTTATCATTTATAAAACCTTGATCAGCTCTTAAAGATAAGCTGTCTATTTTAGATTTATTATAATTTATAGTGTCTTTTCCGGTAATTAAAGTAACGTTGTTTGTTTTAGGTTGCCATGACCAATGACGCTCAAAATGAGTGCTGTCTTTGTCTACATTAAAGGTGAAATCTATTTGATTTACTGTGTTCCATTTGCTAATTCCGTGTGCATTTGCAATTTTTTCAGCAATGGATAGTGTTTTTTTAATGGGTTGTTTTTCAGTATCATTTTTACATGAAGTAATAAAAATGAAAAAAATAAAGTATAGAAAATATTGTTTCATTAGTAGCTGTTTATTTTCAAAGATAATCACATTAAAATAAAGTTTTATATTAGAAGAAAATATTATGTCATGACTAAATATAATCAATATTTTGAAACTAATAAATTAACATGGAATACTAAGGTTAAAGTGCATTCTGAAAGTGATATGTATAATATCAAATCTTTTAAAAAAGGAAAAAACACTTTAATGCAGTATGAATTAGCAGCTTTGCCAAATATTGAAGGGAAACGTTTATTGCATTTACAATGTCATTTTGGACAAGACACCTTAAGTTGGAGTCGGTTAGGAGCTAAGTGTGTTGGCATTGATTTAAGTGACGAAGGTATTAAGCTTGCAAAAAGCTTAAATGAAGAATTGCATTTAGATGCTAAATTTGTGTGTTGTAATGTTTTGGATACATCAGCACATGTAAAAGAAGTTTTTGATATAGTATTTACAAGTTATGGAGTGATTGGTTGGTTACCTGATTTAAAACCTTGGGGAAAAATGATAGCAGAAAGATTAACATCTGGAGGCGAGTTTTATATGGTAGAATTTCATCCTATTGTATGGATGTTTGATTATTTAGAAAAAAAGCCAAAAATGAAATATGGCTATATGCAAGATGAGGTGATTTATGAAGAATATGAAGGGACTTATGCTGATACTGAATCTAAAATGATTACCAAAGAATATGGTTGGAACCATGGATTAAGTGAAGTTATTAATGCTTTAACAGAAGCAGGATTAAAAATTGAGTATTTAAATGAATACGACGAAAGCCCATATAATGTATTACCCGATTTAATTGAAGCTAAATCGGGTAATTATGTAACAAAAGATAAATTGTATCCTTTGATTTTTGAAATTAAAGCGACTAAACTTTAGTGTTTTTCTTTTAAAACTTCAGGCATCTTAGCTTGAAATTTTTTAAGTCTTGGTATAGACACACCTTGAATATATCTGTTTTCTGGATGTAGTTTTTCGTAATTTTGATGATAGTCTTCAGCAATCCAAAATTTTTGGAACGGATAAACTTCTGCAGCAATTTTAGCATTTAATTGTTTACCTAAAGTTGCTTTTTTATTGTCTATTATCTGTTTTTGTGTTTGGTCTTGGTAAAATAGTATTGAACGATACTGACTACCTTTATCTGGACCTTGTCCATTAACTTGTAATGGGTTTTGTGATGCAAAATACACGTCTACTAATGTTTTGAAACTTACCACTTTTGGGTCGTAAATAACTTCTACAGCTTCTGCATGACCAGTTTTACCTGTATTGCTTTTTTCGTATGTTGGGTTTTTAGTGTGTCCTCCAGCGTAACCATTAATGACTTCGTCTACACCTTTTACGCTTTCATAAACAGCTTCTACACACCAAAAACAGCCACTTGCAAAATAGGCTTTTGCTTTACCGTTTTCTAACTTTACAGTTACGGGTTTAGCATTTTTAATAGCATCTTGTTTTGGATTAGTTTGTGCTTGATTATGACAGCTAAAAACTAAGGCTAAGAATAATAATGTGATTAATTTTTTCATGTTTTTCTTTTTCATTTTTCTTTTTGTCGTTTAAAATATGAAAACATTAAGTTAGATTATCGTAAATGTTTCTTAAATAAAAGAATTAAGCATAAAAAANNAGTTAGAGTTATTATGATATTTATAGAAATTATAA
>NZ_BCBW01000030.1:0-10121 GCF_001315805.1 Olleya sp. ITB9 | reverse complement strand
AAGTAAAGCTAATGAACGCATCAAAAAAGTACCTTACAGTGATAAGCTTTTTTTATAATTTGAAAATGTTATACTAATTTAGAAAACATTTTTTCCATTTTAATTTTTTGCTCATCAGCTAAAGCTGCATCAACTAAGATACGTCCACTATGCTCATCCGTAATAATTTTTTTACGTCCAGCAATTTCCATTTGTACTTGTGGTGGAATTGTAAAGTATGATCCTCCTGAAGCACCTCTTTCGATTGGTACTACAGCTAAACCATTTTTTACGTTAGCTCTGATACGGTTGTATGCTTTAACTAATCTAGCTTCAATTTTTTTCTTATAGTCTTCAGACTTTTCTATTAAAGCTTTTTCTTCTTTTTCAGTTTCTTTTAGGATAGCATCTAACTCACTCTTTTTATGTTTTAAGTGTGTTTCACGCTCTTTGTTATGCTCTTTAGTTTTAGCGATAACTTCCTTTTTCTGCTCTATTTGAGCTTTAAATTCTCTGATATGCTTTTCAGCTAATTCAATTTCTAGTTCCTGAAACTCAACTTCTTTAGATAAAGAGTTAAACTCTCTGTTGTTTCTAACGTTTTGTTGTTGTTCAGAGTATTTTTTAATTAAAGCTTTAGATTCTTCAATTAAGTTTTTCTTGGCAATTATTTCAGCGTCAACAGAGCTTAAACTATCTTCTAATTTTTCTAGTCTAGTTTTTAATCCTGTAACCTCGTCTTCTAAATCACTAACCTCTAAAGGTAATTCTCCACGTACGTTTCTTATTTCGTCAATTCTAGAGTCTATTAATTGTAAATCGTATAACGCTCTTAGACGTTCTTCTACGGTTACTTCTTTTGTCTTTGCCATATTTTAAAAATACTTAACAGGATTGGTATTTGTTTTCGATAAAATGAATGCAAAATTAGGAATTTTTTTTGTAAGTATTGCTACTAAACCGTTTTTTGTGTACTGTTCGCTTTCATAATGTCCAATATCTACTAATAAAATGTTGTTTTCTGCTTGAAAAAAATCATGGTATTTTAAATCTGAAGTTACAAAAACGTCCGCTCCTGCTGCTTTTG
The DNA here is from genome assembly GCF_001315805.1 of Olleya sp. ITB9. Taxonomy (NCBI): domain Bacteria; kingdom Pseudomonadati; phylum Bacteroidota; class Flavobacteriia; order Flavobacteriales; family Flavobacteriaceae; genus Olleya; species Olleya sp. ITB9. The sequence continues at coordinate 9,055 of NZ_BCBW01000030.1, read as the reverse complement.
CTGCTTGTATAGCAAAACTGCCAGAACCACCAAGTACTGCTACTTTTTTTATTGGTTTATTTAGTAATTGTGAATGTCTAATGTGAGAAACTTTCATTTTATCTTTTAAATAGTTTAGAAATTCTGTTTCAGATTGTTGCGTTTCTAGTTCGGCAACCATTCCCATTCCTATATTTTGATTTGTATTTTCAATAGTTGTAATCTCGTATGCAACTTCTTCATACGTGTGATTTTTAAATAATGTGGCTAGTATTTTACTTTCTAAATGTCTTTCAAAAGTTATTGTAATTTGTGTTTCACTTTCGTTATGATCGGTTCCAATGCTTCCTTTAGATGGATTTGCATTGGAGTTTGCATTATATGTACCAACACCATTAACGTTAAAACTACAATTACTATAATTACCTATTTGTCCTGCTCCTGCTTTAAATAAAGTTTGTCTTAAAGTATCAGCTTCATTTTTTGGAGCGTAAGTTGTAAGCTTTTTTATGGTTTGCTTTTGCGGAATTAGTATGTTTTGATTAATTAATTGTAATTGGTTACAAAGCATAGCGTTTACTCCGTTTATATCGTTGTCTAGGGCAGTATGAATAGCAAAAATTGCAATATTGTTTTTTATGGCTTTAAGTACTGTACGTTCGACGTAATTTTTTCCTGTTAAACTTTTTAATCCTTTAAATATTATAGGATGAAAGCTTAGTATAAAATTACAGTTTTTGGCTATAGCCTCATCAACTACAGCTTCTAGAGTATCCAATGTTACAAGTACATTAGTAATTTTAGTGTTTTTATCACCTACTAATAGCCCAACGTTATCAAAATCTTCGGCATAATTTAAAGGAGCGATGTCTTCAATATGATTAATAAGGTCTTTAATCAACATACTTTTTTGTCTTTATTATTTAAAACAAATATAAAATATTTACTTTCGTTACTATTATTATAAGCTACATTATGTTAACTGTAGTAGTCATATGTTTTAATTTTTAAATCGTTTAAATGAAATTTTTACGCTCTATTTTATTACCTATTGTTCCAATTTATTACTTGGTGACTTGGTTTAGAAATTTGATGTATGATAAAGGTTGGAAGTCTACAAAATCTTACGATTTTCCTGTTATATGTGTTGGTAATTTAAGTACTGGAGGTACTGGAAAAACACCTATGGTTGAATATTTAATTCGCTTATTAAAAGACGACGTAAAATTAGCAACTTTAAGTAGAGGTTACGGTAGGAAAAGTGAAGGTTTTGTTCTTGGTAATCCAAAGTCCTCTGCATTAGATTTAGGTGATGAGCCTTTTCAGTTTTACAATAAGTTTAAAGAAACTGTTTTAGTTGCAGTTGATGCAAATAGAAGAGAAGGTATAGATAAGCTATTACAGCATAATATTAAACCTGATGTTATTGTTTTAGATGATGCCTACCAACACAGAAAAGTAACAGCAGGTTTTACTATTTTATTAACTACATTTAATAACTTGTATTATAAAGATATTGTTTTACCAACTGGTAATTTACGCGAACCCAGAGCAGGAGTTAAACGTGCAGATTTAATTGTAGTTACAAAATGTCCCAATAATTTAGATAATGAAGTTAAAGAAAAAATAAAATCTAAAATTAAACCACAACAACATCAACAAATATTTTTTAGTAATATAAATTATAGTACTACTGTTTTTAGTAAAAATGGTAATAAAGCACTTAGTGCAATGTTGCCTTTTACTTTAGTAACCGGAATTGCTAATGCTAAGCCTTTAGTGAAGTTTTTAAATAATGAAGGTTTTAACTTTGAACACTTAGAGTATAAAGATCATCATACGTTTACCGAAAAGGATCTTACAGATTTATCAAAATTAGAATGTATATTAACTACTGAAAAAGATTATATGCGTCTAAAAGATGAATTTATGTTAAATGATAAATTGTGGTACTTGCCAATACATTTAACCTTAGATAAGCAACAGCAATTTGATGATGCAGTAAAAAGTTTTGCAATTAAGTAGCAGTGCTATCAGATAAATTTAAGGCATTGTAAAGTTTTTTCTCAAAATCTTCTTGTTTGAAAGGTTTAGAGATTATGTCTGTAAATCCAGCATCATCAAATTCTTGCATCTTGTCTTCAATGGTAACAGCAGTCAATGCAAAAATAGTTAAATCGGTATCAAAAGTTCGGATGATTTTTGTGGCTTCCATACCACTAATTCCTGGCATGTGTATATCCATTAAAACCACATCATATTTAGTGTTTTTAACTTTGTCTACTGCATCTTCACCATTATCAACTACATCACAATATAGTTTCATTTTGTTAAGGATTTTTTTTGTAATCATTTGATTAATCTTATTATCCTCTACTACTAATATTTTAATATTGTTAAGTTCTATTTCGTCAATTTCATTAAAATAATTTGCTTTTTGCTCGACAATTATTTCGTTACTTTTCTTCATAGGTATTTCAAAGTAAAACGTGGTACCAGATCCCAGTTCACTTTTCATATAAATTTTTCCTTTTAAAATATCAATTAGTCCCTTAACAATAGAAAGTCCAAGTCCTGTTCCTCCATATTTTCGGTTGATTTGAATTGAGCCTTGAGAAAAGCTTTCAAACATGTTTTTTTGTTTTTCTTGGCTTATCCCTATTCCGTTATCCTCAACTTCATAACGTACAACATAGTCATCTCCATCTTGTTGGTGTTTAATAATCCTAATCCATATATCTCCATTTTTAGTAAATTTAATGGAGTTACCGATTAGATTTATTAGTATTTGAGAAATTTTTAATTGATCAGCATTAAAGTTAGTTGGTAAGGTTTCATCATATTCTAAATGTAGTTTGATGTTATTATCTAATGCAGAATTGTTTAAAGCTGAAATTACATTTTCAGCTTTCTTTTTTAGATTAAAAACCTCAGGTTCTATATCAACTTTATTAGCTTCAATTTTATTAATTTGAAGTATGTCATTAATGAAGGTTAATAAGTAGTCCCCTGAAAATTTTAATGATTTTAAATGTTGAATTTGAGCTTGTTTTGGGTTTTCTTCTAATAGCATGTTTGTTAAACCTGTAACTGCATATAAAGGTGTTCTTAACTCATGAGTTACTGTAGATAAAAAGTTAGCTTTAGTTTTTGTTGCAAGCTCAGCTTTTTCCATTGCTATAGTTAATTCTGCATTTTTTTTATGCAAAATATTATTAGATTTTAATCTAATATTATTGTTTTTGTACAGTGATAGTGTAAGCAAAGATAAAATAGTAATTAAGGCAATACTTAAAATGGTGGTTAATTTTTCTAACCAAGTAGAACTGGCTTCTTTTTCTAAATCCGCTTCTTTTTCTTTTTGGTACTCAATTGGGCTGCTATACTGTTTGTCTAATCTCTTGTCTGCAGATAAATAACTTCTTTTAATTTTTAAAATAGAATCGTTTAACTTAATGTGCTTTAATAAGTAGGTATTAGCTTTTTTGTAATCTCCTCTATTGGTGTGAATGTCACTAAGTATTTTGTAAGCCTTATTAATTAAGTTTGGGAAATTTTCAAGTTTTGCAATTTCAAAACCTTCATTTATATCAATTTCAGAGTTTGCAAAGTCCTGTAATTTAGCTTCCGTCTCTCCTAGGCTTAAATAGGCACTACTTAATATTTTTTTGTTTTTGTAGCGTTTAGCTAAATCTTTAGCGTCTTCAAATTGGGTTTTAGCTTCAGTGTAATTTCCTAAATTAAATAAAGCTTCTCCTATGTATAGCTTGCTTTCTGCTTCAAATTCAGAAAGATCATGTTTTTCAAAAATTTGTTCTGCAGAATTAAAATAGTCTATTGCTTTTTCATATTCCTTTCTTGATAAATAAATATTACCAATGGTTTTGTAAGTTTCGGCAATATTAATATCGTCCTGAGCAAAACGTTGTTTTTCAACTGCTTTTGATAAAGATTGCATAGCTTCCATTGGCTCTTCAATAATGTATTGAATTTTACCAATTTTAGAATATATTAAACCTATGCTTCTGTTATCGTTTATCTGTTTAGCTAATTGTAAGGCATCATCAAGATCTTTTTGCGCCTTGTAAAACTCGTTATTATCAATGTTAGTCTGCGCAAAGCTAATATTGAAATTAATTTTACTTTGAATATTTTCCTTTTGTTTTTCACTGATATCTTGCGCGTGTATGTTAATACTTACAAGACTGAAAATCAAGCAGGTTAAAATATTTGTAATTTGAAATTTCATTCATTAGATTTATGTAACAAATATAAATATTTATCCGATAAATGTTTTTTTTATTCTGATAAATTGAAAATCAGATCAATAATTCGGCTTGAATACCCTGTTTCATTGTCATACCATCCTATAATTTTGACCATATTACCTATAACAGATGTCATTTGAGAATCAAAAATACAAGAGTGTGTATTACCTACAATATCAATTGAAACTATTGGGTCTTCAGTATACTCTAAGATGCCTTTATATTTTGTGTGAGAGGCATTATTAAAAGCTTTGTTTATGGCATCAATACTAACTGTTTTTTTAACATTAAAAGTGATGTCTGTTAAAGAGCCATTAGCAACAGGAACTCTAATACCACAGCCACCAATAACCTCTGATAAATCAGGGAAAATTTTGGTTAATGCTTTAGCTGCTCCTGTAGTAGTAGGTACTATGCTCTGTCCTGCAGCTCTTGCACGACGTAAATCTCTGTGAGGTTGATCATGTAGACTTTGGTCTGTTGTGTAAGAGTGGATAGTCGTTATGTAAGCTTGATTAATACCACATAACTGATTGATAATATCAATCATAGGTGCTGCATTGTTTGTGGTACAGGATGCGTTAGAAATTATGGTTTCATCACCATCCAATTCTTGTTGGTTAACACCAAGAACAATAGTTTTAATATCATCTTCAATAGCAGGAACACTTAAAATAACACGTTTAGCACCATTATTTATATGGTGTTGTAAATCTTCTGAGGTTTTAAATTTTCCTGTAGATTCTATTACAAAATCAGGCGTAAAGTTGGACCAATCAATTGTTTTTGGATGTGTTTGATTTAGCAGTGGTACTTCTTGATTGTCAACAACAATCATATTGTCTTTAGCAGATATCTTTGCAGGGAAAACACCATGAATACTGTCGTATTTTAATAAATGACTTAGTGTTTTGGTGTCAGCTAAATCATTAATAGCAACCACCTTTATTTCTGGGTTGTTATGTAGCAATCTAAAGACGCGTCTACCTATACGACCAAAGCCATTTATGGCAACCGTAATCATATTAATTAATGTGTTTTTGAGCCTTGTATGACGATCGCACTAATGCGCTACTTTCAACATGTCTAAAGCCTAGTTTTAATCCAATTTCTTCGTATTCTTTAAATTCGTCTGGTAAAACAAAACGCTTAACAGGTAAATGTTTTTTACTAGGTTGAAGGTATTGTCCAATAGTTACAACATCTACGTTGTTATCGCGTAAATCATGTAGCGTTTGTATGACTTCTTCACGCTCTTCACCAAGCCCTAACATAATACCAGATTTTGTACGACGTTGACCTTGTTGCTTAAGGTATTTAAGTACACTTAAACTTCTTTCGTACTTTGCTTGTATACGTACTTCTCTAGTTAGTCGTTTTACGGTTTCGATATTATGAGATACTACTTCTGGAGCAACATCAATAATACGGTCAATATGCATTTCTTCACCTTGAAAATCAGGTATTAAGGTTTCTAAGGTTGTTTTGGGATTCATTCTTCTAACAGCATTAACTGTTTCTGCCCACATAATGCTTCCCATATCTTTTAAATCATCTCTATCAACACTTGTTAAAACAGCGTGTTTAATACCCATAATTTTAATAGATCTAGCAACTTTTTCGGGTTCATCCCAATCTACATCCTCTGGACGACCTGTTTTTACACCACAAAATCCACAAGATCTAGTACAAACGTTTCCTAAAATCATGAAGGTAGCAGTACCTTCTCCCCAACATTCTCCCATATTTGGACAACTTCCAGAAGTACAAATAGTGTTTAAACTATATTTGTCTACTAATCCTCTTAGTTCTGTGTATTTTTTACCAGTAGGTAATTTAACACGCAGCCATTTTGGTTTAGGTTCTCTTTTTGGTAATATATTTGATGCAGTTTCTGTATTCATAATTGCAATTTTCTATAAGCAAAGATACGAAGTATTTTGTTTAAATTTCAGGAAGTAATTGTTAAGTAAAACTATAAGTGTAACTAGCTTTTTTGAATGATTTCAGAAAGCAATTTTTTAGCACGAAGTAACTTTACTTTTATGTTATTTATAGGTTCTTTTAATTGAGCTGAAATTTCTTTATAACTTAATTCTTGAAAATATCTTAAATGAATAACTTCTTGGTAATGAGGTTTTAGCTTTTTAATATCTCTTAATAAGTTAGCTAAATTTTGTTCCGTTATTAGTTTGTCTTCAACTGAAGGTGTTTCGTCTAAAACGTTGTAAACTTCATTATTATTAGTTCTGGAAATAGCTTGTTTAATGGAGTGCTTTTCTTTTCTAATAATATCTATATGAATGTTTTTTGAAATGGTGATTAACCAAGTACTAAACGAATAGTTGTTGTTATAAGATTTAATTTTGTCAAAAGCCCTAGAAAAGGTTTGAATGGTGACATCTTCGGCATCGTTTTCATTCTGAATTCTTTTTAATTGAAAACCATATACTTGGTCCCAAAAAGTGTGTAGTAGATAGTTAAACGCTTTTTGATCGTTTTGTTTAGCTTTGTCTATGATGTCGTTTATTTCCAATAATTAGGTTTTGAAATTTTATTAGTTATAAAGATACTAAATTGCATTATAATTAAGGTGATTTCTAGTATAGGAAGCAAGAATATTGTGTCTATTTCGTTTAGTTTTTTTGCTGAAAACCCTAAACTTAAATACTGGCATAAAAATCTTAAAATAACTAATCCTAAAGCAAAAGGCCACAAATAAGTCGTGTAAAGTAATGTAATACCCAAAGTCCAGAATAAAACTTGGGTAATATAAAACAAGCCTAACAATAATTGATGTTCTGTTTTATAGTATTTAGCTGTAGATACATGCCTTCTTTTTTGTTTAAACCAATCTTTAAAATTGGTTTTGGCAACAGATACTGTAAAACTGTTTTTTTTGTATTGGATGACTGTGTTTTTTGATGTAGCGACTTCATTTATAAATAAATCATCATCACCAGATCTTACTTTCATGTGTTTGATAAAACCATTAACATTAAAAAACTCATCTCTGTGATAGGCTAAATTACGTCCAACTCCCATATATGGTAACCCTATTTTAGCATAAGAAAAATATTGAGTAGCTGTCAATAAGGTTTCAAACCTGATGAGTTTGTTTAGAAAAGAGTGTTTGATTTTATTATAACCTCCGTAACCTAAAACAATAGTGTTTGTTTCGGTAAAACTAGAACTCATTTCTTTTATCCAATATTTAGATAAAGGTTTACAATCGGCATCAGTGAATAGTAAATGATTGTTTGTAGCAGCTTTAATACCTAATGATAGTGCGTATTTTTTATTTCCCCAAAAGGCTTCAATGTTTTTAACATTGACAATTTTTATATTATCATATTTAGATTTGAAGTCTTCAAAAACCTCTAAAGTGTCGTCTTTAGACGAGTCATTGATAAGTACAACCTCAAAGTTATGATAGTCTTGATTTAAAACACTTGGAAGAAAATTTTTAATATTTTCTGATTCGTTTTTAGCACAAATAATTACTGAAACGGGAGGTGTTTCAGATGTAGTTTTACTGTGTTTTAAAAATGCAAAATTTCCAAAAATCAAAGTATAATACAATACTTGAATAACTACCACAGTTGCAAAACTGTAGAATAATACCTCAAGTATTAGCATAGATTACGAGTGTTGAGGTTCGCTACAATTTTCAAATTGGTCTGGTGATTTACCGCAAAAACCACAAGCTTCACCTTCTGTATTTAACATAGGATTTTGACTTGCGCATGTACCTGCAAATTTACCGTCTTTTTTTGCCCAAATTTTAATTGCAATACCTGCAAAACCTAAACCTAAAAGGCCTAAAGTAAGTAATAAAAGTTTCAAAATAGTTGCTTTTTTTAGAATTACAAAGATACGGTTTTTTCGAAAACAAGTTAATGTTTAACGTTTCAATAGTTTTTGTTAGGTTAATTTGAACATTAAAATCAGTTTTTTAACGAAAAAGTTATTTAGATAAATGTAAAGTGGTTAATTCTTTATTTTTTTTATAATTTAATGCTCTAACTTTTTAACAATTTAAATTATGAAAAAATTATTTGCAGAGTTTTTTGGAACTTTTTGGTTGGTTTTTGGTGGTTGTGGTAGTGCCATTTTTGCTGCTGGCTTTCCGGATTTAGGTATCGGCTTTGTTGGTGTGTCATTAGCTTTTGGTTTAACAGTATTAACTATGGCTTATGCAGTTGGTCATGTTTCTGGTGCGCATTTTAATCCTGCTGTTTCAATAGGGCTTTGGGCTGGAGGAAAGTTTCCTGCTAAAGAGCTGCCTGGTTATATCATTGCACAATTAGTTGGTGCAATTGTTGCTGCTACTGCTTTGTTATATATTGTATCTGGTAAAGCTGGTTTTACTGATGTTGGTGGTTTTGCTGCCAATGGTTATGATGCATTATCACCTGGAGGATATTCCATGATTTCTGCTTTAGTAGCCGAGTTTTTATTGACTATGTTTTTTTTATTAATTATTTTAGGTAGTACATATCCTAAAGCACCAAAAGGCTTTGCAGGAATTGCAATTGGTTTAGCTTTAGCTTTAATACACTTAATTAGTATTCCTATTACTAATACTTCTGTTAATCCAGCAAGATCTACTAGCCAAGCATTATTTGCTGAAGGAGGAGACTATCTTGGGCAATTATGGTTGTTTTGGTTAGCTCCAATTGCAGGTGCTATTGTAGCAGGTTTAATACATAAAACCTTTTTTAGTAAAGACTAATTAGAATAAAATAGTATACACAAAAAAGCTCACTAACATATTAGTAGTGTTTAGGTGCTTTTTATTTGTTATT
>NZ_BCBW01000029.1:0-16873 GCF_001315805.1 Olleya sp. ITB9 | reverse complement strand
AGTATAAACAAAAAGACCTACAACTTAAATTAGTGAGGCTTTTTTATTGTTATTTTATTTTAATTCTACTTACTCATTAAGTTTTAAAGATATCTCTGCAACAGGAGTATCGTTTGAGCGGACTGGACTTCCTCCTTTAGGCTCTATAGAAATGCTTAGTCCTAAAGCATCTTCTGTATATGGAATTTCTTGAAGTCTTCTATCAGCTTCACTCAAAACACCTAAGTTTACCATTTTACCTTGTAATTCTGCCCAAATTTGATATACTTTATCATCAGGTAATTGTGGTAAGGATACAACATCAATCATAGATTTTTTTTCTTCTGGATTAATGTAGGCTACCGTTTTTAAGTTTTTAGCTCTAGTATTTCCTTTTAAAACGTATTTTTCAGTTTCAGGATTGTTTAATTGCTTAAACTGATCTAGTAATTGTTGTAATGTACTGTTGTTATTTGCAATATCACTTCTAAGATCAAAAATCTCATCTGCAATGGTTTGGTTTTCGCTTGATAATTCTTTGTTTTGGTTATAAAGATATACAGAGCTTCCAGCAAATAGTAATGCAGCAACACATGCAGCAATTGCTAAACTGTACCATTTTTTAGTACGTTTAGGTTGTAAAGTAACTACAGGTTTGTCATCTAAAGCTTCAAAAATATTATCTAATACTAATTTAGGTGCTTTTACAGCATTTAATTGAGTTGTAAATTCTAATTGGTCTTGCAACCTGTTGTAAGCTTTTTTAACTTCCGGAAATTCTGAGATATAATGTTCAACCTCTAAAGTTTCGCTAGCAGTAGTTTGTCCTATTAAGTATTTGTTTAATAAGTCAGACTTTAAAAATGTATTTATTTTCTCATTCATCATTCTACAATTGAGGGTTGTAAATTTTTTTTAATTCACGTAATGCAATTTTTAATCTTGATTTGATAGTTCCTAACGGAATATTCAACTCATCACTTGCTTCTTGTTGGGTCATACCTTCAAAAAACAGTGCATTCACGACAATCTGATATTTTTGGTCAAGCGTGTTTAAGTGTTTTTTTATGTCTAAAACATCCTCGTTTAAACTATTAGTTGTCAATTTATATACGTTAGAGTTTTCAATTTGGACTTCTTTATTTGATTTATTATTTACAGATCTAATTTTATCTATTGCAGAATTGTATGCAATACGATATAACCAGGTAAATAATTTAGCCTTATCAGGATTATAACTTTTACCTTTTTTCCAAACTTTTATAAGGGTTTCTTGAAGCACGTCTTGGGCTAAATCATCATCCGAGATTACCTTTTTTATAACACCAAACAATGCGTCAGCATAGTTTTCGTATAATAATGTTATGGCTTGTTTGTCACCATTTTTAAGATGTGCTATTATATGTTCTTCTATAGAGAAATTCAAGCTATTATTTAGGGTTTGTTAGTCTAAAGTTTTAAATTGAAGTCCGTTTATTAAAAAATATTGACTTCGGTTTCAATTGAAATATTAAATATACGATAAATAGTATGTTGTATCAATTTTGAAAGCTCTAATATATCCTTTCCTTTGGCATTATCATAATTTACTAAAACTAAAGCTTGTTTTTTATGGACTCCGTAATTGTCAAAAGTTTTTCCTTTAAAACCAGCAGTTTCAATTAACCAACCAGCAGGAACTTTTACTTCTGTTTCAGAAATAATATAATGTGGAGCATCAGGGAAATTTTGTTGTAACTGTATAAACGCCACTTTACTAATGATTGGATTTTTAAAAAAACTTCCACTATTACCAATTTCTTTTGGATTAGGTAATTTGCTATTGCGTATCGCTATTACAGCTTTTGAGACCTCCTGAATAGTAGGCTTTGAAACATTCATTACTTCTAACTGAGAACTAATAGCTCCGTAATTAGTGTGTAATACGTGATTTTTAGTTGTTAGTTTAAATGTGACATTAATTATGATGTATTTGCCTTTTACACTTTGTTTAAATATGGAATTACGGTAACCAAAATTGCAATCTTGATTGGTGAAAATTTCAGTTTTTAACGTTTCTAAGTTTAGTACTTCACAGGTGTAAAAATTGTCCTTAAGCTCTACGCCATAAGCGCCTATGTTTTGTATTGGACTAGATCCAACGTTGCCAGGTATTAAAGAAAGGTTTTCTAAGCCTCCAAAATTTTGTTGCAAAGTCCACAATACAAAGTCATGCCAATTCTCGCCTGCTTTTGCTTCAATAAAAACATGGTTTTCTGTTTGGGATACAATTGATTTTCCTTTTAAATCTAAATGAATCACTAGCTTGTCCATATCCTTAGTCAAAAGCATGTTACTTCCACCTCCAAGAATGAATTTTTCTATGTCTTTTTCAGAAGAATAAACAGCGATTAAGTCATCAATAGTTTTAACCGAAACAAATTGTTTGGCTTTGACATCAATACCAAAAGTATTGTATGGTTTTAAGGATATGTTATCTAATATTTGCACTAATCTTTATATACTTTTAAAGCTTGTTTAATAATATTTACAGCTTTTTTTAAGCTTTCGGTGTTTAAAACGTAAGCTATACGGATTTGGTTTAATCCAACTCCTGGTGTGCTGTAAAATCCAGCAGCAGGAGCAACCATAACAGTTTCTCCGTCAACATCAAAAGACTCTAATAACCATTGCGCAAACTTATCACTGTTTTTAACAGGTAGTTGTGCTATGCAATAAAAAGCACCTTTTGGGTTAGCCACTTGTACACCTTCAATTTTATTTAATTCTTCAATTAAAACGTTTCTTCGTTCTACATATTCTTCAATAACATCATCAAAGTAACTTTGAGGTGTGCTTAAAGCAGCTTCACTAGCAATTTGAGCTAGAGTAGGAGGACTTAATCTTGCTTGAGCAAATTTTAATGCTGTAGCAATAACCTCTTTATTTTTAGAAACTAAACATCCAATTCTTGCTCCACACATGCTATAACGTTTAGAAACCGAATCTATTACAATTGCGTAATCGTCTAGCCCATTTTCTTGTAGTATTGAATAGTGTTTTGCTCCATCATAAGCAAACTCGCGATAGACTTCATCTGCAATTAAAAACAAATCATGTTTTTTAACAATGTCTGCTAGTTTTTTTATTTCTTCTTTTGAATATAGGTATCCTGTTGGGTTACCAGGATTACAAATTAAAATAGCTTTTGTTTTAGGTGTAATAAGTTTTTCAAACTCCTCAATAGCAGGTAAAGCAAAATTGTCTTCTATTTTTGAAATTACAGGTACAACCGTTACACCAGAAGCAGTAGAAAAACCATTGTAATTTGCGTAAAATGGTTCTGGTATAATTACCTCGTCATCAACATCCATAATACTTCCAAAAGCAAAAAGTAAAGCTTCACTACCACCTGTTGTAACTATAATGTCATCATGTTTTACATGGATGTCATTTTTTAAATAGTAATCAGCGATTTTATTTCTATAACCTTCAGATCCTTCAGACCTTGTGTAAGCTAAAATGTCTAAAGAGTGAACTTTAACAGCATCAAGAGCTACTTGAGGAGTCTTAATATCAGGTTGACCAATATTTAGATGGTATACAGTTTTTCCTTGTTGGTATGCTTTTTCAGCAAAAGGAACCAATTTTCTAATAGGTGATTGAGGCATTAATTGCCCTTTTTGAGAAATTTTTGGCATTTTCAAAATTGTTTAGATTGCAAATTTGCAAAAAATAATTGTAAGTATTCTTTAAAAAAATAGTTTTAAAATGGTTTTAATGTAAAAGATTAGTAAATTTCAGTTGTACATAATTTTTACACTAATAAATGCTTTTGAATCGAATATTTATACAATTATTTCTACTGTTTTCTTTAACCGCTTTTTCTCAAAGTCAATATAAGTTAGTTGAAGGTGTTAAATCTGATAAAATAAGGTTTCAACTTGTTAATAATGTCATAATTATCCCTGTTAATGTTAATGGAGTTGATTTAAAATTCCTTTTAGATACAGGAGTTAATAAGTCAATAATTTTTAATTTTTTGAAAGATTCAGATTCATTGAAAATTTTGAATGCAAAAAAAATAAAACTTAAAGGTCTTGGTGATGGTGAATATGTAGAGGCTGTAAGGTCAAGTCATAATACATTTACTATTGGAAATGCAATAAATAAAAACCAAGTATTTTTTACAATTTACGATTCAAATTTAAATTTTGGGCCTAAATTAGGATTGCCAATTGATGGTATAATTGGTTATGATCTTTTTAAAGATTTTATAGTCGAAGTTAATTACTCAAACCAATATATTAGGTTGTTTGATCCATTTAAATATAAATATAAGAGATGTGCTAAATGTGATGTGGTTAATATGAGTCTTTTTGGAAACAAACCTTACATACAAGGAAAGGTTGAGCAAGACTCTAAAGAGTTACCAGTAAAATTATTAATAGATTCTGGTAGTAGTGATGCATTGTGGCTTTTTGAAAATAAAGAAAAGGGATTACGCATCAATACTTCTTTTTTTAATGATTTTCTGGGAGCCGGTTTGAGTGGTAGTGTTTATGGAAAACGATCTAAAATTAAGAAATTTAGTATTGGAAAATTCACATTTGATAATCCTAAAGTCGCATATCCTGATTCTTTATTAGTCAAAACTTTGACAAGTAGACATGATAGAGATGGATCAATAGGTGGTGAGGTTTTAAAGAGGTTTAATTGTATTATTGATTATCAAAATGCTAAGATTACACTTAAAAAAAATAGCTTAAAAAAATTGCCATTTAACTATAATAAAAGTGGTCTTCAAGTGGAAAATGATGGTGTTAGATTGATTAAAGAGATAGATGTTAATTCTAGTGGAGGTAGTTTGTCAGTTGTTAATGGTAATATAGTCAGGGTTGAAGCTGTTGTAGGGCCATCTGAGAAATATATAGTCAAGCCATCTTATTCTATTAAAATTATTAGAGAAGGTTCACCTGGAGATTTAGCAGGATTGAGAATTAATGATGTTATTATTTATATAAACGGAAGGAGTACGCACGACATGACTTTAAAAGAATTAGTAAGTTATTTTTATAAGAAAGCAGGAACTAAATTAGAAATAAAAGTTTTGAGGTATGGTTTTGAACGTGTTTTTAATTTTGAATTAAAATCTCCAATAGAGTAAATAAAAAAAAGCCGAAAACAATATGTTTTCGGCTTTTTAAATAATATTAGTGAGGGTTATTTTTCCATCACACTTTTTCCTTTTTTCTCTAAAACACTAGTTTTAGAAGGATCAATAACTGTCCCTTTTATTTTTAAAGATACTGTTGGTGTTTCAGCATTAGATAAAACAGTAATCGTTTTTCTAATTGGCATTACTCTATTAGTATCATATTTTACTTCAATTTCACCAGTTTGACCAGGCATAATTGGATCTTTTGGTTTTTTTGGTACTGTACATCCGCAACTAGAACTAACTTTAGATACAATTAAAGGTGCATCACCAGTGTTAGTAAATTCAAAAGTTCTAAGTCCGTTAGCGCCTTTTTCAATTGTTCCGTAATCTATAGTGGTTTCTTTAAACTCAATTTTCGCCATTTTTTCTTGGGCATTCATTGACAAACTAACTAGTCCGATAAATAATATTGTAAATAATTTTTTCATTATATTAAGATTTTAGGTTCGTAAATTTAATCACTTTTTATTCCTCTTGCAAAATTTTTAGATGTAATGCACACTTGCAAATGCTTATAGCGTATTTATCGATACATTATTCATCATTAAAATTTTCCAAAAACAGAAATATAAGTACTTTTGTAAGATATATTTCAAAAACTATTCCAAAGTATGCAAATTCCATCAAAATATAATGCTATTGAAGCAGAAAACAAGTGGTACGATTACTGGATGAAGAATAACTATTTTCATTCTACTCCAGACGAAAGAGAACCATATACCATCGTAATTCCTCCACCAAACGTAACAGGAGTCTTGCATATGGGACACATGCTTAATAATACTATACAAGATGTTTTAATTAGACGTGCACGTTTACAAGGTAAAAATGCGTGTTGGGTTCCTGGTACAGACCATGCTTCAATTGCAACCGAAGCTAAAGTTGTCGCTAAATTAAAAGAACAAGGTATAGACAAAAATGACCTGACACGTGACCAATTTTTAGAACATGCTTGGGAATGGACGGAAGAATATGGAGGCGTTATTCTTGAACAGCTTAAAAAATTAGGTTGTTCTTGCGATTGGGACCGAACCAAATTTACGATGGATGACGATATGTCTGAAGCTGTCATAAAAGTGTTTGTAGATTTACACGAAAAAGGTTTAATTTATAGAGGTTACCGTATGGTTAACTGGGATCCTGAAGCAAAGACGACTTTGTCTGATGAAGAAGTTATCCACGAAGAACGTCAAGGAAACCTTTATTATATAAATTATAAGATTGAAGGAAGTGACGATACACTGACTATTGCAACAACACGTCCAGAAACAATATTTGGAGACACAGCAATCTGTATAAACCCAGAAGATGAGCGTTTTGTGCACTTACGTGGAAAAAAAGCCATAGTACCAATTAGTAATCGCGTAATACCAATTATCCAAGATGAATACGTAGATCTTGAGTTTGGTACAGGTTGTCTAAAAGTAACTCCTGCGCACGATGAAAACGATAAAAACCTTGGAGATAAACATAAACTTGAGGTTATAGATATTTTTCATGAAGACGCGACATTAAATAGTTACGGTTTACAATTTGAAGGTCAGGATAGATTTGTAGCAAGAAAAAATGTTGCAAAAGAATTAGAAAATATAGGTGTTTTAGTAAAAACTGAAACACATTTAAATAAAGTAGGAACCTCTGAACGTACTAAAGCAGTTATAGAGCCAAGATTAAGCGACCAATGGTTCTTAAAAATGGAAGAGTTGGTTAAGCCAGCTATTGAGGCGGTTTTAGGTGAAGATGCAGAAATTAAGTTATTCCCGAAGAAATTTGAAAATACCTACCGTCACTGGATGGAGAATATTCGCGATTGGAATATTTCTAGACAATTACTTTGGGGACAACAGATTCCAGCGTATTTCTATGGTGATGGAAAAGAAGATTTTGTAGTTGCAGAAACGATAGAGGAAGCGCTTGAGAAAGCTAAAATCAAAACTAATAATTCAGATTTAAAAGTCGAAGATTTAAAACAAGATACAGATGCATTAGATACTTGGTTTAGTTCATGGTTATGGCCAATGTCTGTTTTTGATGGTATACGTAATCCAGAAAACGAAGAAATAAAATACTACTATCCAACAAACGATTTAGTAACTGGACCAGATATTTTATTCTTTTGGGTAGCACGTATGATAATTGCTGGTTACGAGTATAAAGACCAAAAGCCATTTAATAACGTATACCTAACAGGTTTAGTACGTGATAAGCAACGTCGCAAGATGTCTAAATCTTTAGGTAACTCACCAGACGCTTTAAAATTAATTGAAGATTATAGTGCAGATGGTGTTCGTGTTGGATTACTTTTAAGTAGTGCAGCAGGTAATGATTTGATGTTTGACGAAGCGTTGTGTCAACAAGGTAAAGGTTTTGGAAATAAAATTTGGAATGCCTTTAATCTTACTAATTTATGGGAAGTTAGCGATAGTATTTCGCAGCCAGAATCAAGTAAAATAGCTTTAGATTGGTATGAGTCTAAATTTAGTGAAGCATTAGTTGAGATTGAAGATCACTTTAGTAAATACAGATTAAGTGACGCTTTAATGGCTATTTATAAATTAATTTACGACGATTTTTGTGGATGGTTACTAGAGATTGTAAAACCAGCATACCAGCAACCAATAGATGCTATAACTTATAATAAAGTAATGGCAATATTTGAAGATAATCTTAAGGTATTACATCCATTTATGCCTTTCTTAACCGAAGAGATCTGGCAATATATTGCTGAAAGAACTCCAGAGGAAGCATTAATTGTTGCTAAATGGCCAGAAGCAAAAGCAGTATATAAAGAGATTGTTTCTCAATTTGAATTTGCATCAGAAGTTATTTCAGGAATTAGAACCGTAAGAAAAGAAAAAAATATAGCCTTTAAAGACGCTATAGGTTTTTCGGTAATTAATAACGAAAATTCTAATACAGATTTTGATGCAGTTATAGCAAAGTTAGGTAATTTAGAGTCTATCGATTATGTAAGTGAGGCTGTAGAAGGTGCATTGACGTTTAGAGTAAAATCCAACGAGTATTTTATACCTATGGAAGGTGCAATTGATGTTGAGGCAGAAATTAAAAAATTAACCGAAGAATTAAATTATACGGAAGGTTTCTTAAAATCTGTTCAAAAGAAACTCTCTAACGAGCGTTTTGTGGCAGGAGCACCAGAACAAGTCGTTGCAGCAGAAAAAAAGAAAGAAGCAGACGCTTTAGCTAAAATTGAAACATTAAAGTCTAGTTTGTCCAATTTGAAATAAGTGTTGGACTAATATATACTAAGCCTCTCCATTTGGAGAGGCTTTTTTTATTTGTTAACAATTTAAAATATCAATAGTTTTAAGTCGTTTAATTAACAGTTTTTAGTGAATTTAGAGGTGTAAATGTTAAAATGTTGATTTTTATGTTAAAACAGGTTTGTTTTTTGTGACTATTTTATAATAAATCTTTCTATGTTACTCTATCTGTCCGATACCTTTGTATCAAACCAAAATTGAAACTATGAAAAATTTAAAAAAGACAATCGGACTATTGACATTAACAGGAGTATTATTTACATCTTGTATGGATGAGAAAAAAAATAATAATTCTGAAGAAATAACAGATTCTGAAATGAATCAAAACGCTAATGTAGAGCAAGAATTAAAATCAAAGACTTCAAGTACTGATAAAATGTTAGCTACAAATAGTAACGATTTAAAGTCAAAATCTAATACTATGACCACTACCTCAGGAGCTGTTGTAAGTAGAACACTAAACACTAAGGTTAATGCTATGCAAATTAGTGGTTGGGATGCCTTTAATACGTTGTCGGTAGAGATGAAAAAGTTAGAAGGAACTGATTTTGCAACAAAATCTGCAGCCATTCCTAATTTAGAAGCAACTATAGCAACATTACAAAGTACACGTCCAGATTGGATGAAAACTGAAGAAATAACCGAAGATATAGAAGATGTTCAGAAAGAATATAAGGAATATATTGAAGAACAAAACGGTAAAGACAAACGTAATGTTAGAAACCTTGAAGAATTAAACGAAGCTTATGACGATTTAGTTGAAGAAATTAATGAAACTTTTGATGAGTACGTTACCATTAATCGTAAAGCAAATGAAGAGTTTAGAGAAGAGATGGAAGATGATGGAGATGTTGATGACGCCAGAGAGGAATATAACGAAGAGATTAAAAAACTAAATAAAGTAGCAGACGATAAGAAATAATTTTATAGTTGATTTTAGATTAAAATGAAAAGCCTTTCCAATTTTGGAAAGGCTTTTTTTTTGTTAACGATTAATTGATTAAAGTTATTTAATAATGACATTAATTTGAAATAACAACTTTTTTTGTATCAGTAATTTTTCCGTTTCTCAATAATTTTAGGATATATATTCCGGGTTTAAGTTTACGAACATTTAAGGATGTTTTTTCATTTTTATTTAAAGAGATTTTTTCTTTAATTTCTCCATTCATGTTAAAAACCAATATTTCTGTTTTAGCGTTTTTATTTATTAGATTTTTATCAATTTCAATATTTAAAGTATCCTTTAACGGATTAATGCTTATTTTAGAGAATCCACCTGTGCCTCCTGGGTGTAAATCTTCTGTTCTGCTAAAAGAACATTGATTCCCTTGTGAGTCTGTAACTGTTACAGTTGCTGTGACTTCCCAAAATCCTGAACAATTTGATAAATCGACATATGGTTGCTCATCATACGACCAAGTGTAATAACCAGTTGATTGACAAGTGAATTGCCAGAAGTATGTTGGGTTACTCCAACCAGAATTTATAATAAGGCTTCCATTTGGAATAAAGAATTTTACATTTTCGTTTCCTAATAAATTAAGCTGAGTAATGCTATTAACGTTTCCACAAGGTTCAATACAATTAATGTTTAATGTTTTTGTAGTAACATCATTACAGCAATCTCCTGTGGTATTATTAAATCCAACAACGGTTAATCTTACTGAATAATTTCCATTACTTGAATAGCTATGTGTTGGGTTTTGTAATGTAGAATTAGTTCCATCACCAAAATCCCAAAAATAACCAAGTATTGTTGTCGTTGTATTAGAGGATGGGTTTGCATTAAAAACAACTGTGTCGCAGTTTGATTTATAATAACTGAAGTTAGATGTTAATTGACAGGAATTTATGTTTATATTTTCTTTTTTGTTTTGTGCTTTAATATTCCCTGTTGAGGAGATTAGTATTAGTAATAAAAAAAAATAGTTTTTCATATATAAATAGTTTTGATTTTTAAAATCTGAATATTTTAAGACGTAATCTCAGAACAATAAAAATATGTTAAATATTAGATTGGTTTGTTTTAAGTTGAATTCGGTGCTTTGAGCATTCGTTTAGTAAACATTTAAGAATCTATTTTAATTAATTTTTAAAATTTAGAAATTCTTAAATGTTTACTTAAGTATTATTCTAATGTTTTAATAAGATAGTTTTAATACAAATTCTTTCATTGTTACATAAAGCTTAGAGGGCTAATTTCTCCATCATTACAATCATCAGTAGGGTTGTCAGATAGTGGTTGTTGTCCCCAAAAAGCTAGATAGCCAGCTTTATAACCCTTAGTATTGTCGTTGTCAGATGAACTAGGGTTACACCATTGTCTAAAGTCATTGTAATCAGTAGCCATTGTTTGTAAAATAATGCCAGAATTGTTGAAAGTTTGTGACTCAATACTTAAATGGTCAATAATTGTGAATGTTGGATCATTCATGTCTTCATCTGAGGGATGAGCATTGTGTTTAAATGTTAATGAAAGTGTTTGGCATTCTGGATATTCATAATCTTCAATAACTTTATTATAGTCTTCTATATATTTTTCAATACCTTTTTTATATCCACAATCATAATCTAAATTACTGAAAATTCCAAAACCTCCAATACAAACATATCTAGCCGAAGTTTCAGTGTCTGAATTATTAATAATTTTAGTTTCTTGGAAGTTTTTTTTATCTTCGGAAATTTCTGTTTTACTACAGTTAAATAGGGCTAGGGTTAATAGGGTGATTGAAATAAAATAAACCTTGTTTTTCATAATAAATAGTTTTAATAATTAATTAAATGCTTCTTGTTTTTATAAGAAGTTTGATAAAAGCTATCTTACTAGCTCTTTCAATATTATGTTCAATTAAACTTTATTATGTTACCCAGCATTTTTGATTTTTTTATAAAAAAAAATAACAATACAACTATGGTTAGGGTTATCGGTATTGTAATCAGGTAGTTGTAATTTTTTTTTAGTTGTATTGCAGAGTCATCTCCAATTAAAATTAAAGATGACCAGTAATAAGGAGATGCTTCACTTAAATTATGTGTTTTTAAATAGTCTAATTTTGCTTGTCTTAAAGCAGCGCTTTTTGTGAAGCCTTTTTTTAAGTACTTGTAAAAATTAATTGTAATTTCAGAGTTAGATTTGTCATTCACATTCCAAAGTGATGACACGACACTTTTAGATCCAGATCTAAAAAAGCCTCTAGCTAAACTAAAAACACCTTCTCCTTTTTTTATTTCTCCTAAGGATGTTTTACATGCATTTAATACAACTAATTCTGCTTGATTTTTGGTTTTGTAGATATCTTCAAGATATAATTTTTGATCTTTAAAAGCTATCCAAGGGTTTATAGAGTCGCTTGCATTAGCATGAGAAGAGATGTTTATAATATTAAAATCGTTAATATTTCCTTCA
Organism: Olleya sp. ITB9; assembly: GCF_001315805.1. Taxonomy (NCBI): domain Bacteria; kingdom Pseudomonadati; phylum Bacteroidota; class Flavobacteriia; order Flavobacteriales; family Flavobacteriaceae; genus Olleya; species Olleya sp. ITB9. The sequence continues at coordinate 5,001 of NZ_BCBW01000029.1, read as the reverse complement.
AATTTTTTTAAAACTGCTAGTTCTTTTTCAAAATTTTCACCATCTAAAATTTCGGATATTTCTTCAGATTCAATAAGACTATAATTAAGTGTCTCTAGTTTGTCATAATTAAATGCGTAAGGTGCAAAACTAATAAGCTGTTTTTTGGGCTCTCTTTTAATTATATTATTCTTAATTAAATAAGAGTAGGAGTAAATATAAGATGTTTCAAAAGTTTCAATTAAAAATTTGTTATTATAATTCAAACTTTCAAAAGGAATATTTTGAAGGTTGTAATCTGGACTAATTATTAGTTTAGTAAAGTTGTTTTTATCTAATTGATAAGGTAGTATTGTCTTAGTTATGCCTTTTGATAAAGCCTCTAATTTTTTTAGATTACTTCTTTTTGTTGTTGGTTGAGATACTAATTGTAAATAGGATGTTATGTCCTTTGCTAGAATATCTAAATCACAAATTTCATATAGTTTTGTGTCATGTTTTGATACGCTTATTAAATAACCAAAGTTATCATTAATAATGTAATCTAGTAACACTGTGTTTAAGGGTAGATTATTTTGAACTTCTTTTAAATCCATGATTTTAGATTCATTAGAAAAATCTACTGTTTTGTAATCAGACATTTTAATGTTTTTAAAGATTTCAAAGTTTATTTCATCGTTTGAATTGTATTTTTGTTTGTTAATATTTTCAAGTAATAATATGGCTTTATTTTTTTCTATAAAATAAAAAGCAGATTTAGTGTCATTTAAAAAGTAACAAGTTTTTGTTGCTTCTGTAAAAAGTCGTGTAGCCTTTTCTTGCCAAAATAATTTTGAGCTAATGCTATTGCTTTCATATCTTACTAAGTCAAGTAGGTAGTCACATTTTTTAAAGGTCTTTAATGCGTCTTCGTATTTACTTAATTTGTTTAAAATAATACCTTTGTCTATTAATTTATTAAGTAAATAAAATTTGTGCTTATTGTTTCTTAAAGGTTTTTTATCTTCAATTATGGTTTCTATGGACTTATTAATATTTTTAAGCGAAAGTTTTAATTTATCATTTTGTTTGTAATAGCTAGCGATGTTATTGTACGTGGTTGATATGTCAAGTTTTCTTTTTGAAAATTTTAAACTTTGTTTTAAATAATTAATTGAGTTATTATTATTTACTAATAAGTGTAAATAACCAATATTGTTAAGTATTTCAGATATACTTATGGAATCATTAATTTTTTTTGCAAGTTTCAAACTTTTGTTATAGTACTCTAGACCTTTTTTAAAATGATTAAAGCTATTTAGTTTTAAGTTTTCGGTATATAGATTGCCGAAATGTTTGTACATATTTATAACTCTGTTATTATGATTTTTTACTTTATGATTTTTCAGAGTTTCAATACCACCTTGAAGAATTTGAACACCTTTATTAAATTTTTCTTCTGTTTGAAATTTTTTAAGATTAATACTTGCGTTTTCGCAGCTTAATAAATAAATAATTAAGTGGTTGTTTTTTGGTAGAGCAAGTACTTTATCGAAGTATTTTTCAGCATTATAATAATCCCCTAGTCTAAAAAAAATCTGTCCAATTTTTCTATAAGCTACAGCTGTATATTCTTCGCTTTCATTGATTAATGTAGTTAGGTAATAGTAATATAGAGCTTGGTAGTACTCTTCCTTTAAGAAATTAAAAAAACCTAAGTTTTTAATTATTTTTTTTCTTATTACATTATTTTTTTTGGAGTAAAAAGAGGCTTTAGTCCTTTGTTTTTCATTTATAAGTATGGCTTTTTCAATGTGATTGTTTTTTTTTAACCACCTAGAATATTCATGTATATCATAAAAATTGTCGTAATTAAAATTAGAAAAGAGACTATCTAAGATAGTCTCTTTTTTTTCTTTAGTATATTCTTTAGAATTAATAGTTTCTAAATAGTAGCTCGAATTTTCTTGTGAAAATACTTTGTTGCAAATAGTTAATAATATTAAAAATTTAAATATGTTTTTAGTTAAAAGGCTCACTGTCATCATCTCTGTATGGATTAGGGTCTATGCCATTTGGTATACCGTCAAAATCACAATCGGCATTATACCAAATTGGGTTTTCAGGATCTGGTATGCTTCCTGTTGAAGATTTACAAGGGTCATTTGGATCTGGGTCTGATTCGTCTGGGTCACCATCACCATCTTGGTCATCATCACCATTTTCATCTAGGTCACCATTTGCACTATTATCATCATCAGTACCTCCTCCTTCTTCTTCTCCATGTTGGGTACAATCACATGGGTTAATAGCAGTAAATCTCAATGATTCTTCACTTAAATCTTCTTCATTTAATTCATCCTCAATATTGTTAACGCTACAGTTAAAAAGACATATTACAAGTGTTAGTAGTAATATTCTTTGAGCTGAATAATTTACTTGTTTAGTTTTCATATAAAAGTTTAAATTTATTATGTTTTACATAATCCAGTTCATAAATATATATATTTGTTACCCAAGTCCAAATGTTTTTTTAGCCATTTAAAATGCATACTAATATTTAGGTCTAATTTTTGTGGCTAACCTCGTGCTAATCAATAAATGCTTTTAATGAATAAAAATCATTACTTTATTACTGGTTTACAGACCAAAAATGAAAAAGTAATACTAGAAATATATAAAACTGTTTACCCAAATGTTAAACGGTTTGTATTACAAAACTCAGGTCAAGAGCCAGATGCAGAAGATGTTTTTCAAAAAGCTATACTGCAAATTATGGCTCGATTACAAGTTCAAAACATACAAATTAAATCTACATTTGATGGTTATTTATTTACAGCATGTAAAAATTTATGGCGTCGTGAGTTAAATAAAACAAAAAATGTGGTAACAATTAATCAGTCTATTGAACCTGATCATGATATTAACGATTTGGCACAGTCAATATTAGAGCAAGAAAGGTGGGAGTTTTTTCAAGAAAAGTTAGAGTCGATTTCTGGTAATTGTAAGCAGGTATTACAGCGTTTTTTTAAAAAAATGCCTTATAAAATTATAGCTAAAGAGTTAGATTATAATGATGAAAATGTGGTTAGACAGCGTGTGTTTAAGTGTAAAAGTAAATTAACAGAAATGATTAAAAGTGATAGTCGTTTTAATCAATTAAAGACATTATGAGTATATCTGAGAATTTAAAAATACAGGTGGATGATTATTTGGATGGTTTAATGACTGATTCTGAGTTGTCAAAATTTACAGAAGAATTATTTTCTAATTTAGAATTGCAAGATTATTTAGCAATTAATAAAGAAATGCGAATTCAGTATAATGATGAGGATTGGCAGTTTTTAGAAAAACCATCTTCAGATGAGTTTGACGATTTAACTAGTTATCTTAATAGTGATGATGCTAAGTTGTTGAAAAACAATTTAACAAAGGTCTCCTCTGCGTATAATAAGGATAATAATGCTCAGGCATCAAAAACAAATAAGGCTAAAGTTTATTCCTTTTTTGCTATTGCGGCTTCTATTGTTTTGATTATTGGTCTCTTTATTTTAAATCGTGATACAAATTTGTATAATAACTACAACTCTTGGGAAGAATTACCATCTTTAATAGAAAGAGGTGATGTACAAAGTGATGTATTGCAAAACGCTGAAAACGAGTTTATTAGTAAGGATTACAAAACAGCAAATAGTTTGTGTCTTAAAGCACTTGAAAACCCAAGTTTAAATAATGTAAATGTTTATTTGTATTTAGGGATTACTCAGCTTGAATTAGGTAAACATGAAGAAGCTATAGCAACTTTTGATAAAATACTTGAAAGTGATAGTATAGACTTCTCTAAAGGGTATTGGTATAAGGCTTTGGTGTACTTGAAATTAGATAATATAGTTGAAGTAAAAAAGCAACTTAAAATTATCTTGAAAGATAAAAATCATTATATGTATGAAGAGGCAATTAAAATCTATAGTAAATTAAAATGAAACTTAAGGATTTTTGTAAGAAATACCTTTAGTTTGTTGTGGTAAATTCCTTTTTTTATGGTGTTTTTTTTGCTTTTTAACACCTTTACTAAAAACAAACATGTCTTTAATCGTAATTTTTGGCTATTTATCGAATGATGTAAAATGCTAACACTCAAAGTTTTTAAGCTAGCTTCTAATTTTGTTATTTTCGTTGTTCCCTAAATATAAACTAATTAGTATGCTCACTAAATCTCAATTATTATTAATGCTTTGTGCATTAATATTACCTACTTATTTATTTGCTCAAACAGGACCAGGTGGTGTCGGAAATTCTACTGTAAATGGTTTGTGGCTTAAAGCGGAAGATATCAATCAAACGGATGGATCCATAGTTTCTAATTGGCAAGATGCATCTGGTAATAACAATCATGCAAATCAAACTATAACAGGAGAAGAACCTTCCTTTGTTAGTACTTCGTCACTTAATAATTATCCAAGTGTTAGTTTTAATGGTGTAAGAGATTGGCTTAGAGTTGAAGATAATGATATATTAGATGGAACAAACTCTATTAGTTATTTTTCTGTTGTTAGACCTCAAGGGTTAAGTAGTAGTAACAATGTACATGCTATTTTAAGTAAAAGAATTACTTATACAGTTAATACCAATTATGCTTATTCTTTCTTTTTTTATAATAGAAGAATGACTAATGACGTAGTAACCAATAATAACCGTTTTAGTACTTCTCAGACATTTGTTGATAATCAAAATCAAATTATTGGTTTTGATTTTGATGGAAGTAATCCTGCTAGTTCTAGAAGTTCTATTTTTAATAACGGAAGTGTTTTGTTAACTGCTAACGAAGCCTCTACAAGCATTGTTAACTCTAATCAACCTTTAACCATAGGAACGATGAATGTTAATTATAATCGTTATTATAATGGTGAGATGTCAGAGATTATACATTATAACTATAAGTTAACTCAAGCTGAATCTATGATTGTAAATAATTATTTGTCAGCAAAATATGATATTACTTTAACAGCAAATGACTTCTACACACAAGACAATGCTGCTAAT